>JACDBJ010000468.1 GCA_013695005.1 Pseudonocardiales bacterium | reverse complement strand
GACGACCGGCACGGTCAACGTGATGCCTGAGGCGATCCGCAGCCCAGTACCCGAGAGCAGGTCGTCGGGCAGGGAGTAGCCGGTGAAGCCCTCGAACGTGCCGATCAGGATCAGGATGATGCCGATGATCCAGTTGGCCTCGCGGGGCTTGCGGAACGCGCCGGTGAAGAACGTCCGGAACATGTGGACGACCATCGCGGCGAGGAAGATCAACGCCGACCAGTGGTGCACCTGCCGGATGAACAGCCCGCCGCGGACGTCGAAGGAGATCTGCAGCGAGCTCTCGTATGCCCTGGACATCTCGATCCCGCGCAGGTTCTGGAACGAGCCGTCGTAGACGACCTCCTGCATCGACGGGTCGAAGAACAGCGCGAGCCAGGTGCCGGTGAGGAGCAGGATGACAAAGCTCCACATGGCGATCTCGCCAAGCATGAACGACCAGTGCGTCGGAAAGACCTTGTTGAACTGCTTACGCAGGCCCGACGCCGGGTGGTAACGCTGGTCGAGCTCGTCGAGCGTCTTCGCGGCCCTGTCCTTGAGGCCCCCGCTGGACGTCGTGGGCGTGGTGCTCGCGCTCATGGCTTCCGCTCCCAGTAAGCCGGGCCGATCGGTTCTATGAAGTCGCCCCTTGCCACGAAGTATCCCTGCTCATCCACTGTGATCGGTAGTTGAGGAAGGGCCCGCGTCGCCGGTCCGAACACCGGCTTGGCGTACTCGTTGGCCAGGAACTGCGATTGGTGGCACGGGCAGAGGATGCGGTTGGTCTGCGTCTCGTACAGCGAGGTGGGGCAGCCCAGGTGGGTGCAGACCTTGGAGTAGGCGTAGTAGTCGCCGTAGTGGAAGTCCTCCTGGCCGGCCCGCTGGGTGGCGGTGACGCCGGGACGCAAGCGGATCAGCATGATCGGGGTGTCGGAGGCCTTGAGCGCGTGGACCAGCTTCTCCTTGTCACCCCGCTCGGACTCCCGGAAGGGGAAGGCCGACTCGAGGGTGCCGGCTTCCAGGTCCTCCGGGCGGATCAGCGAGACCTCGTCGGAGACCCCGGTGTCACGTCGCAGGTAGACCTTCTCGCCGGGGAACACCGGGCGCCACCCGGTGACCAGCAGCGGCGAGTCGTCGCCCTTCTCCCACGGGTTGCGGATCAGACCGCCGCCGAGCCCGACGACGAGCCCCGCGCCCATCAACCCGGCCGCGGCACCCGCGGAGCGCTTGATGATCTTGCGGCGGGCGATCCCGGTGTCCTTTCCGGCCCGCGCCAGCTGGGCGACGATCGTCTTGCGGTCCAGCTCGTCGGACGGCCCGTCGTGACGCTGCTGGACCGAGACCTCGACGGGGAAGAACTTCTTGACGTACGCAATCACGCCAAGGCCGAGGCCGAGGACCGAGAGCCCGAACGCCGTGCCGATCACCGGCGTGTAGAGCGAGTACATGAGGTGCGCGGACACCGTCAGGCCGAAGATGCTCACGGTGCTGTCGTCGAGCGGTGAGACGTAGTTGTGCGGCCAGTACAAGAAGGCGCCGAGGAACACGATGGTGGACACGGCGGATAGCACGAACCATGCGGCGACGCCCCGCTCGGCGCGGCGTTCGGCCCTGGTACCGGGGATCGGCCACTTCGAGCGGTTGGAGACGATCGTGACGTCGTCCAGCTCGGCGGCAAGCCGCGCCAGCTCCTCGGTGCTCATCGCGTCCAGCTCGACCGGGGTCGGACGCCGCCGCCGGGACTCGCCGGTGGTCACGTCCGTGCTGGCACCGTTGTGGCCCTCGGTCATGCCTTCGCTCCCAACCACAGCGTGCATGCGATCAGTGCGCCCATCCCGACCAGCCACGCGACCAGACCCTCGGACACCGGCCCGATCCCACCCAACGCGTTGCCGCCGGGGTTGTTCTTGCCGTCGCTGACCGACTCCAGGTACGCGATGATGTCCTTCTTCTCCTCCGGGGTGATCTGGCGGTCGGAGAACTTCGGCATGTTCTCCGGGCCGGTCAGCATCGCGGTATAGATCTGCAGCTCGGAGGCCTCGTCCAGCGGCGGTGCGGCCTTGCCGGAGGACAGCGCCCCGCCGCGGCCGGTGAAGTTGTGGCAGGAGGCGCAGTTGAGCCTGAACAGCTCACCGCCGCGCGCCGGGTTGTCGCCGGTCAATTGCTCGGGCGAGGCGTCCGGGCGAGTCGGGCCACCGCCGTTGGCCTGAACGTAGGCGCCCAACGCGTCGAGGTTCTTGCGGCCCTCTTCGGTGTCGAGGTCGAACTCGGGCAGCGGCGGCTTGCGCAGCGCCTCGGCCTCCTGGCGCGCCAGCGGCATCCTGCCGGTGGATACCTGGAAGTACACCGCGGCGTCGCCGACGCCGATCAGGCTCGGCCCGCGGTCCTGCACGCCCTGCAGGTTCGAGCCGTGGCAGGAGATGCAGTGGTCGTTGAACAGCTTCTCGCCCTGCGCGATCAGGGCTGCGTCGGTGCTCTGAGCGGCGGCGGTCTGCGGCTGCGGGGTGAGCACGGTGTAGAGCAGTCCGGACGCCAGCAGAGCGACGCCGAGGGCGACACCGGCCGCCAGCCTGCGCCGCAACTTCGTCCGGGCCGGGCGCCGGACCGACTTGGCAGTCATCTGGTGGTGGTTCCTCAGCGTCAGGTCAACGGATGAAGTAGATCACTGCGAACAGGCCGATCCACACCACGTCCACGAAGTGCCAGTAGTAGGACACGACGATGGCTGCGGTCGCCTGGGCGGGGGTGAACTTGCTGAGCTTGGTGCGCATCAGCAGGTAGACGAACGCGAGCAGCCCGCCCGTGACGTGCAGGGCGTGGAACCCGGTGGTCAGGTAGAACACGGTGCCGTACGCGCTGGAGGACAGCGTGGTGGCGTGCTCGGTGACGAGCACGCGGTACTCGTTGACCTGTCCGAGCACGAACAGCGTCCCCATGAACAGGGTCAGCAGGTACCAGCGTCGCAATCCGAACACGTCGCCCCGCTCCGCCGCGAACACCCCGTACTGACACGTGAACGACGAGGCGACGAGGATGATCGTGACGACCAGCGCGTACGGGACGTTGAGCTCGGTGGGCTCCGGGGGCCAGGTGCCCTCGTTGTGCGCCCGCGCGGTGAAGTAGATGGCGAAGAGCCCGGCGAAGAACATCAGCTCGCTGGACAACCAGATGATCGTGCCGACACTGACCATGTTGGGTCGGTTCAGCGAGTGGATCCGCTGGCTCATGCCCGGCGCCGTCGTCGTCACAAGGGTCATTATGGTTGCCCGGCACCGATCCCACTCGGTCGGGGCGCGCCGGTGTCGTACGGATAACATCGGGCGCCGTGAGCACTGGTGAGAACGCTGCGGAGAAGACCGTGCTCGTCCTCAGCCACCGCCCGGAGGTTCGAGAATCGATCATCAACGCCGTCGGGCGGCGACCTGCCGCCGACGTGCCGCTCGTGCGGTTCGTGGAGGCCTCCGGTATCGACGATGTGCTCCCGCTGGTCGACGCAGGGGAGGTCGACCTCCTCATCCTGGACGGAGAAGCCCAGCCGACCGGCGGGATGGGCATCTCCCGGCAGCTCAAGAACGAGATCACCGACTGCCCGCCGATCGTGGTCGCGGTGCAGCGGCGCGACGACCGCTGGCTCGCGACCTGGTCGCAGGCCGACGCGCTGCTGGTGCACCCGCTTGACCCGCTGATCGCCGCCGAGACGGTGGCCGACGTACTGCGC
>JACDBJ010000459.1 GCA_013695005.1 Pseudonocardiales bacterium | reverse complement strand
GCCCGGCACCGAGGAGAGCCAGGCGCGCGCATGCGTGTTGGCGCGGTCAAGAGGGGCGTCATATGCATCCAGGCGGGCCGTCACCCGCCCACTCTGCCGCACCTTTACGTCAGGCGGTGAACCGCTCGACCGCCCGCATCTTGTTCGTGACGTCCAGCGCCGCCACCTTGTAGGACTCCGAGAGCGTCGGGTAGTTCATGACGGTGTCGACGAGGTAGTCCACCGTGCCGCCGGAGCCCATGATCGCCTGGCCGATGTGCACCAGGTCGGTGGCGCCGGAGCCGAACAGGTGCACGCCGAGCAGCGTCCGGTCCTCGGTCGAGACGAGCAGCTTGAGCATGCCGTACGGGTCGCCCACGATCTGGCCGCGGGCGAGCTCGCGGTAGCGGGAGATGCCTACCTCGTAGGGCACCGCCGAGCGGGTCAGCTCCTCCTCGGTGGCGCCGCAGTAGGACACCTCCGGGATGGTGTAGATGCCGATCGGCTGCAATGCCGTCAGCTCGCGGGCCGGCTCGTCGAAGGCGTGGTAGGCGGCCAACCTCCCCTGGTCCATCGAGTTCGCGGCCAGTGCGGGAAAGCCGATGACGTCGCCGACGGCGTAGATGTGGTCCACGCTCGTGCGGTAGTTCTTGTCCACCGAGATACGGCCTCGCGCGTCGGCCTGCAGACCGGCTGCGGGGAGGTCCAGCGCGTCGGTCGCACCCTGCCGGCCGGCGGAGTACATCACGGTCTCGGCCGGGATGCGCTTGCCGCTGACCAGGCTCGTGACGGTGCCCTTGTCGGACTTCTCGACCCGGGAGACCTCCTCGCCGAACCGGAAGGTCACGGACTGGTCGCGTAGGTGGAACTTCAGCGACTCGGTGATCTCCGGGTCGCAGAACTCGAGCATCTGCGGACGCTTCTCCACCACGGTGACGCGGGTGCCGAGTGCGGCGAACATCGAGACGTACTCGATCCCGATCACGCCGGCGCCGACGACCACCATGGACGAGGGAATGTCCTCCAGGTGCAGCAGCCCGTCGGAGTCCACGATGTGCTGTTCGTCGAACTCGACGTGTGGGGGTCGGGCTGGCCGGCTTCCGGTGGCGATGGCGATCTTGGCGGCGGTGATCTTGTGGTGCTCGCCGCGTCCGTCACCCTCCACCTGCACCGTGTGCGGGTCGACGAACTTGGCGCTGCCCTGCACCAGCTCGACGTGGTTGCGCAGCAGCTGGGAGCGCACCACCTCGACCTCCCGGCCGACGACGTGCTGCGTGCGCGAAAGCAGGTCGCTGATCGTGATGTCGGACTTGAGCCGGTAGCTCGCCCCGTACAGCTCCCGCATGGCGAAGCCGGTCAGGTAGAGCACCGCCTCGCGCAGTGTTTTGGACGGGATCGTGCCGGTGTTGACGCACACCCCGCCGATCATGTTGCGGCGCTCGACGAGGCACACCCGCTTGCCCAGCTTGGCGGCAGCGATCGCCGCCTTCTGGCCGCCCGGCCCGGACCCGATGACCACGAGGTCGAAGTCGTACACGGGTCTCCCTCCCGGCGCGTGGGACAACCCTCGCGCTGCCGGGGCGCCGAGGCAAGCGGGAGAGGTTAACAGTGCACGACGATCGTCGCTGGTCGTCGCGGTCGGCTGTCCACAACTGACTCGGTCGGACCCGACTGTCCACAGCTGTCGCGGCGACCTCCGCCGGCCGACGCCGTCCGGCGCAGGCTTGTCGCCATGTCCTCTGTTCGCGCGTCCGCCTCTGCTCATCCGCCTGCCGACCCGTCGGCCGTCAGGCTGCGGTTGCGCAGTCCTGGCGACCTGCTCGCGCTCGTGCCGTTCATGCTCGGCTTCCACCCGCGGGACTCGCTGGTGGTCGTCTGTACCGAGCCCGGCGGCGACGCGGGTCAACCTGGACGCGTCGGGCTGACGGTTCGGGTCGACCTGCCGCAGCCAGGCGATGTCGGGCCGCTGTGTCGGCAGCTGGTGCGCACGGTCGGGGCACACCGGCCTGGCTCTGTGCTGCTGCTCGTCGTCTGCGACCGCCCTGGCGGTGTCGACCCACCGTGCCGCGACGTGGTCGACCAGCTGGCCGAGGACCTCGCCGACGCCTCGATCCCGGTGCAGGGCCGGGTCTGGGCAGCCGAGCTGGTCGCCGGCGCGCGCTGGTGCTGCTACGACGAGTGCGGCTGCTCCGGCACGTTGGACGATCCGGCGGCCTCGCCGCTGGCCGCTGCCGCGGTGGCGGCAGGCCAGGTGACGTACTCCGATCGATCGGCTCTGGCGCGGCTGGTGGCGCCGGGCCACCCGGGGACGCTCGCCCGCCGGTCGGGCTTGCTGGAGGCGGCCATCGACGCGGCGGTGCTCGACGGCGAGCTGGCCGGTGGGGAGGCAGCGCGGCGTGACCTGGCGGCGGTGCTGTCGGCTGTCGCAGGCGTGGAGGAGTCGCGGCTGGTGTTGGGCGACGAGGAGGTCGTGCGGCTGGCGGTCGCGCTGAGCGATCCTCGGGTGCGTGACGCCTGCCTTGCCTTGTCTGTGGGTGAGCAGGCCGGCGCCGCGGAGCAGCTGTGGACGGCGTTGTGCCGCGAGATGCCCGACCCGGAGGCCGCGGAACCGGCGACCCTGCTGGCCGTCGCAGCGATCATGCGTGGCAACGGCGGCCTGGCGAACGTTGCGCTGGAGCGGGCGCAAGGGGCGTGGCCCGGCCACCGGCTCAGCGCGCTCGTCGACGCAGCCATTCAGGCCGGCACCCACCCCGACTCACTTGCGGTCTGGATCATGGATGCGGCGCGGGACGCCCGCCGCCAGCTCGGCGTGGACGAGCCTGCAGGTGAGCCGCTCAGCCCGTCGGCTGGTGCGCCCGATGCTCCAGCGTGAACCGCCACGCGTCCTCGACGATGGTGGCCAGCTCGGCTCGTTCCGGGCGCCAGCCGAGCTCCGCCCGCGCGAGCTCGCTGGACGCCACCAGCACGGCGGGGTCTCCGGAGCGACGGGGCGCGGTCACCGCCGGGATGGGTCGGCTGGTCACCTCGCGGCAGGTCTCGATCACCTCACGGACCGAGAAGCCCGTGCCGATGCCCAAATTGAACGCCCGGTGTCGACCCGGCTCGGCATGCCGGAGCGCGAGCTCGTGGGCCACGGCGAGGTCGTGGACATGGATGTAGTCGCGCACACAGGTGCCGTCGGGCGTCGGCCAGTCCTCTCCGAACACCTGCACCGACTCGCGCTCGCCGGTGGCGACCTGGAGCACGATCGGCACCAGGTGCGTCTCCTGGGTGTGCCGCTCTCCGAAACGCCCCCGCGCCCCCGCGGCGTTGAAGTACCGCAGGCTCACGCCCGCGAGGCCGTAGGCGGCCGCGTAGTTGGAGATCGCGTGGTCGATCGCGAGCTTGGTGGCGCCGTAGGTGTTCGTCGGGCGGGTCGGCGCCTGCTCGGTGATCGGCGTCTCGGCCGGCTCGCCGTACACGGCGGCGGTCGAGGAGAACACGAGCCGCGGCGTGCCGGTGGCCTGCATGGCGTCGAGCAGGCGCAGGGTGGTGATCACGTTGCCGTGCCAATAGTCGTGCGGCCGCTGCATCGACTCGCCCACCAGCGACCGGGCGGCGAAGTGCAGCACGGCGTCGAACCCGTCGGCCAGCACGCCGGCGGCCGCCTCACCCACCTCGCCGGCCACGAACCGGCACTCGTCGGGCACGGCGTCGCGGTGGCCGGTGGAGAGGTCGTCGAGCACGGTCACCTCGTGACCGGCCTGCGCCAGGTGCGCGGCGCACACGCTGCCGATGTACCCGGCTCCTCCGGTGACGAGCAGCTTCACGGGTTCCTCCGTCCGGCGGGTCCGACCCTCTCGGTGCCAGCCGGCACGGTCTCATGCCTTGCGGGTGGCACCCCCGGCGGGCGTCACGATCAGGTTCGCGGCTGCGCGGAAGGCGTGCTCGCTCGCGCCGCGGCTGGTCCCCGCGGCCTCGTGGCCGCCGAGGTCAGCGCGCCCGGACGAGGACCGCGTGGGCGATGAGCGGCTCGACGCGCGACGTCTGTCCGGCGGAGATCACCGGCACCGCGTCGCCGAACCTGGGGATGGCCGCCACCTCGACCTGCCCGCCCGGGACGATGCCAGCGGACTTCAGGTCGGCCATCAGGTCGGCGTCGACCTGTACGTGCTCGGCGATCCGGCGGACCTGTACCTCGCCACCGCCGCGCCGCGCGAACTCGTCGAGCCGCTGCAGCCCGGCTTCGACCGTCGGACGCTCCGCGGGAGTCGTCGCGGCGCTGCCGTCGAGACCGAGCTGGTCCAGCCCGGGGATCGGGTTGCCGTACGGGGAGATCGTCGGGTTGTCCAGCAGCTGCACGAGCTTGCGCTCCACCGCGTCGCTTATCACGTGCTCCCACCGGCAGGCCTCGGCGTGCACGTGCTCCCACTCCAGGCCGATGACGTCCACCAGCAGGCGCTCCGCGAGGCGGTGCTTGCGCATCACCGACACCGCGCGGCCGCGGCCGTCGTCGGTCAGCTCGAGGTGCCGGTCGCCGGCCACGATCAGGAGCCCGTCGCGCTCCATGCGCGCCACCGTCTGGCTCACCGTCGGTCCGCTCTGCGCGAGCCGCTCGGCAATTCGGGCGCGCAGCGGAACGACACCCTCCTCCTCCAGCTCGTAGATGGTTCGGAGGTACATCTCGGTGGTGTCGATCAGCTCGTTCACGACCCGACTCCTTCGTAGGCCCTACATGCTAGCCGGTCCGCACGCATGGGCAGGATGTTTGGATGGCCCCGCTGATCAGTGCCGCCCGGCTCGCGGAACTGCTCGCTCACCAGGGCGAACCCGGCCATCCGGTCGTGCTCGACGTCCGCTGGCGACTGGGTGGCCCGCCGGGTCGGGAGGACTATGCGCGGGCACATCTCCCAGGCGCGGTGTTCGTCGATCTGGACACCGAGCTGGCCGCACCACCCGGCGCCGGCGGTCGGCATCCGCTGCCGGATCCGGCAGCGCTGCAGGGTGTGCTGCGCCGGGCCGGCATCAGCGATGGCTCGACGGTCGTGGCGTACGACGACGGCGACGGTGCACCGGCTGCTCGGGCGTGGTGGCTGCTGCGCTGGGCCGGCATGCCGGCCGACCAGGTGAGCGTGCTCGACGGCGGCTACCCGGCGTGGGTCGACACCGGCCTACCGGTGAGCGACGAGCCGTCGTCAGCCGCGGAGGGCGACCTCGTGGTCCGGCCGGGCGGTATGCCGGTGCTCGACGCCGACTCCGCCGCGCAGCTCGCGGCGGATGGTGTGCTGCTCGACGCCCGGACACCGGCGCGCTACCGGGGCGAGGTCGAGCCCGTCGACCCGCGAGCCGGCCACATTCCGAGCGCCCGCAACGCACCCGCGGGGGCACAGCAGGGTGCGGACGGCCGGTGGCTGCCACCAGCGGCGTTGGCGGAGCGGTTCGCCGCCCTGGGCGTGGACGCCTCGACGCCGGTGGGCGCGTACTGCGGCTCCGGGGTCACAGCAACGGCGCTGGTCCTCGCCCTGGAGCAGGCCGGTATCCGGTCGCCCGAGGCGCCCGCTGCCCTCTACGCCGGCTCGTGGTCGCACTGGTGCACCGACCCGGACCGTCCGGTCGCGACTGGGCGCGAGTGAGCTGATCGCCTAGCGTTGAAAGCCATGAGCGCCAGTGCGGTCGTCTGGACCCCCGAGTTCCTGACCTACAAGCTCAGCCCGTCGCACCCGCTGAACCCCGTGCGGCTCGACCTCACGATGCGCCTGGCCCGCGAGCTGGGAGTGCTGGACGACGTCGAGCCGATGGAGCCGGAGCCGGCGACGGAGCACGATCTGCTGCGGGTGCACGACGCCGAGTACCTCGCGGCGGTGCAGGCGGCGCCGAGTGAGCCGTTCAGCGCCGGCCGTGGTCTCGGCACCCCGGACAACCCGATCTTCGACGGAATGCACGAAGCCAGCGCCCTGGTGTGCGGCGGGTCGGTGGCGGCCGCTCGGGAGATCCACTCCGGCCGCTCGGATCGCGCGGTCAACATCGCCGGCGGCCTGCACCACGCCATGCGTGGTCACGCGTCGGGGTTCTGCATCTACAACGACTGCGCGGTGGCGATCGCGTGGCTGCTCGAGCAGGGCGTGCAGCGGATCGCCTACGTGGACATCGACGTGCACCACGGCGACGGCGTGCAGGAGAGCTTCTACGACGACCCGCGGGTGCTCACGATCTCGCTGCACCAGCACCCGCGGACGCTGTTCCCGGGCACCGGCTCACCGAGCGAGATCGGCCGCGGCGAGGCGGCCGGCACGTCGGTGAACGTCGCGCTGCCGCCCGACACCGGCGACCGCGGCTGGCTGCGGGCGTTCCACGCGGTAGTCCCGCCGCTGCTGGCGGCATTCGGGCCGGATGTGCTCGTCACCCAGTGCGGCGCGGACACCCACGCCGAGGACCCGCTGGCCAACCTGCAGGTATCGGTCGACGGCCACCGGGCGAGCTACCAGGCGCTGCGTGAGCTGGCCGGCAGCGCCGCGAACGGCAAGTGGCTCGCGCTCGGCGGCGGTGGCTACGGGCTGTTCCGGGCGGTGCCACGGTCCTGGACGCATCTGCTCGCCACCGTCCTGGACCGCGACGTCGACCCCGACACCTCGCTACCGGACCAGTGGCTGCGGTACGCGGCCGGCCTCACCGACCTGCCGCTGCCCAGGG
>JACDBJ010000262.1 GCA_013695005.1 Pseudonocardiales bacterium | reverse complement strand
GTCCCTGCCAGCGCAGCTCCGACTCGCTGGCCGCCGAGGTCGGCGAGCAGCTTCCGGCCAGGGTGCTCAACCTGGCGTGCTCCGGCGCCTCGGTGGCCAACGGCCTGCGCGGGCCGCTGCTGCGTGGTGGCGCGGAGCTGCCGCCGCAGGTCGGCCGGCTCAAGCAGGTGGAGGGCCTGAAGTTCGTGGTAGTGGTGATCGGCCCGAACGACCTGTCGTGGACCGATTTCATCAAGTACTGCTACGGCGTTGACAACTGCGCGGACAACCTGACCCAGGGCGAGTTCGCCTACCGGCTGGCGGCTTTCGACCAGGAGTACGGCAACCTGCTGCGCGACCTGAACGAGCTGCCGAGCCGCCCGCAGGTCGTCGTCGTCACCTCCTACGACGTCTTCCCACCCGACGCCAGCTGCTGGGACGCGAAGGGGCCGGTCGAGGCCAAGGGCCTCAACGCCGACAAGATCGGGCTGCTGACCAGCCGCAACACCCAGCTCAACGACGTCCTCGCCGCCGGTGCGCGGAAGTACCAGTTCGACGTCGCCACGCCGCAGCTCGCGGCCCTGTGCACGCCCACGACAAACGAGCTAGGGCCCGACCTGCAGGGGCTGACCTCCGGCGACCCCTTCCACCCGACCGCCGTCGGCGTCCTGCGGATGGCGTCCTCGGTCGTTCGGCTGATCAAGCCGTGAGCAGCTCGCTCACGTCGACGCTGCCCGGCGCGAGGCCCTCGCGCACCAGCCTCCAGGCCAGTCGTTGCAGCGCCGCGTTGACCGGTGTCGCGACGCCGTGCAGGCGCCCGAGCAGCACGATCTCGCCATTGAGGTAGTCCGCCTCCAGGCTGGCATGCCCGCGGGCGAGGCTCTGCCAGGTCGACCCGCCGGGGCGCATCCGGCCGTGCACCGGCCGCATCGGCGGCAGCTCGGCGAGGATGTCCTCGTCGGGCGACTCCCCAGCCCACTCGATGCCGGCCGCCCGCAGGCAGGCCACGCCCTCCGCGCGAGCCCGCTGCTCGATCTCTCTGGGCACCGGGTCGGTCGCTGCAGGACCGCAGGCCGCGTCGAGAACGTTGCCGAGGTTGGTCAGCAACTTGATCGATCAACTCGCCCGCCAGCTCGGCGTCGACAAGAAGGTCGCAGAGCAGGCCGCCAGGCAGGCACTGCCGGCACTGCTCGGCGGCATGCAGGCCAACGCCCAGGACCCCGGAGGCGCCGCGTCGCTGGCCAAGGCCGTCGACGAGCACGACAGCAGCCTGCTCGACGGCGGTGTGTCGACATCGACGAGGTAGACACCAAGGACGGCACGAAGATCGTCAACCACATCTTCGGTGAGAACAAGGCAGTGTCATAGCCCAAGACTGAGGTCGTGAACCAGCTCGGGGGTCTCGGCGGCGTCGGCGGCGACCTCGTCAAGAAGCTGTTGCCGATCCTGGCGCCGATCGTGCTCGCCTGGCTGGCCAAGAAGTTCGCCGGCAGCGGCGCAGCTGCGGCAGGCGACGCACCGGCGACCGCCGGCTCGGCGCCGCAGCAGGACGGCGGCCTGGGTGGACTCGGCGATCTCCTCGGCGGGCTGCTTGGTGGCGGCGGCGGCGCGGGAGACAGCGGCGGAGCCGGTCAGATCATCGACATCCTCGGCGGGCTGCTCGGAGCCGGGCGCAAGTGAGGTAGCGCGTCAGGGCTTGTCCGGCGCCCAGTAGTCGAGCATCTCGGAGAAGGTGTCGAACGCCGGTCGGCTGACGCCGTACGGCGCTTCGAGGTGCAGGCTCAGCGGGTAGCCGAGATCTCGGACGCCGTCGATAACGCGCTTGTAGAGATCCAGCATCAGCCGCTTCTTCTCCTCCGACGTGCTGTCGGCGAGCTTCGCGACGAACTCTTGCTCCTTGGCGACGGCCTCGTTGCCAGGGTCCTGGATCAACCAGTTGATGAGCGTGACCCGGCTCTCGAAATTCGGTACGAAACCGAATGAGAGCAGCAATTCCGGGCGGTGCGGAGTCTGGTCGGCGAAGTCCTTGAGAAACCCCACCATTGCGTCGGAATAGAGCAACTGCGTCATTCCGAAAGTAGCGCCGCACTCACATTTGAAATTGAGCCGGCCGACTTCACTGTCGCGCGTCGGAATGACGATGACGCCTCGGTTCGGGACGAGCTCGGTGAACATTGCCAACGCATCGGTAGGAGCGACACCGGAGCCCTCGCCATCGGCCATCGTGCGCGGAACGCCGACGAAGATGACGCCGTCCATGCCGGCGCCACGGAGGTTCTGCAGCCGTTCTGTCAGCTCCTTCTTGTCCAGGAACGCGCTGACCTGCGTGCACAGCCCGTTGACGCCGGGCAGCTCGGGCCGGATCGTGTTCCAGAAGGCCAGCGTGTCCATCTTCGGCTTCATCTGGACGGGCCGGTCGTCCTCTTCCTCGATCAGGCCGGGGATCATCACGTGCCGGATGCGGCCTTCCATACCGAACTCGCGGGAGTACTCCAGCACTTTCTGTGCTTCCTCAACCGCTTTTTCCGGGCCGTCTTCGATGTTGGGTGGAACCAATTCAAACGCGATAGTTTTCATTGTGGGTGGAAGTTCCTCTCCGACGCCATTGTCGTCGGGAGTATACCTGAGTAGAACTGCCACGACGCCCTAACATTATGCTGATTGGTGTGACCAGCCCCACCGGCCAGTTCCCGACAGCCATCGGCAGCGCAGAGCCCGACCGAATCCGGCTGCTCGGCCACGACCTGGCAGCAGACCTCATGGGCAAGATCAGCTTTGGCGAGCTCGCGTTCTGGCTCGTCGCGATGCGGCGGCCGAGCGGCGGCGAGCTGCGGGTGTTCGAGGCCGTGCTGGTCGCCCTCGCCGACCACGGGTTCACGCCGACCGCTATCGCCGCCCGGTTGACCTACCTCGGCGCACCCGAGTCGCTGCAGGGCGCGATCGCGGCCGGGTTGCTCGGCGGCGGTTCCCGCTACCTCGGCGTCACGGAGGACAGCGCGCACTTTCTCGCCGACGCCCTGGCCGGCCTGGACGGACCCCTACCCGAGACCGACGAGGGGTGGGACGCCGTCGCGCTGGAGGCCGTGAAGCGGGTGCGGGCTGCCGGCCGGCTGGTTCCGGGGTTGGGTCATCCGGTGCACAAGCAGGGCGACCCGCGGACGCCGGTGCTGATCGGCATCGCCGAGGAGGAGGGGCTGCGCGGGCCGCACCTGCGGCTGTTCGAGGCGGTCGGGCGGGTGGCGCCGCAGGTCCTCGGC
>JACDBJ010000453.1 GCA_013695005.1 Pseudonocardiales bacterium | reverse complement strand
AGACCCGGCCCGGCTGTCCCGCCTGCCGGCCGACCCGCCCGGCCGGCAGCCGCAGGGCGTCCGGCGTCATCGACCGCCCGGCCGCTCGCCAACTCCGGCCCCACACCCCGTCCCGCCAAGCCGCCCGTCCCCAAGGTGACGCCTGCGTCGGCCCGACCGCCCAGGACCCTCTACCTGCCGGACGAGCCCATGCCGACGGTGAACCCGCGACGCCCCCGTCCGGCCACCGGGTCCGTGCAGGGACGCCGGGCGTTGCGGTTCGTGCTGATCATCGTCGCGATCGCGGCCGTGCTGCTCGTCGCGTGGTGGGGGTTGTCGTACGTGAACAAAGCGAACGTCGCCGCACCGGTTGCCGAGATCCCGAGCTCCAGCGCCGCCCCCACCACCACGGCGGGTCCCACCAAGAACACGGTGGCGGTGCTGGCCCAGACGCCGTGCAAGGCGCTGACCAACGCGCAGGCCGCCACTCTGGCCTACAGAGCCCTGGGCAGGTAGGGCCTGCGCAGCTGTGCTCGTGGTCCGGCAAGGGGATCCCCTCGACAGCCTCGCCCACTACTGCCAGCGAATCTCTGACTCAGGACACTAGAAGAGCACCGTCGCAAAGCTCCCGATCTGGGAGAAACCGACTCGCTTGTACGCCATGCGCGCGGGCTCGTTGAAGCCGTTGACGTACAGGCTGGCCACCCGACCCATGCCGACCAGCCGATCGACGACCGCCGCCGTACCAGCGGTGCCGAGGCCGTGTCCGCGGCGATCCGGACGTACCCAGACTCCCTGGATCTGCCCGACGCGCGAGGACAGCGCGCCGATCTCGGCCTTGAACACGACCTCGCGGTCCTCGAAGCGGGCGAACGCCCGGCCGGCAGCCACCAGTTCCGCGACCCGCGCCCGGTAGCCGGCGCCACCGTCACCGAGCCGCGGGTCGACCCCGACCTCCTCGGAGAACATCGCGATCGCCGCCGGCAGGTAGCGGTCCATCTCGTCCATCCGCACGGGGCGCACGCTCGGGTCAGGCTCGACGCCGGGGCGCCCGGCCATGGCCATCAGCGGCTGGTCGTCGCGCACCGCACGGGCCGGTGACCAGGCCGGGGACAGCTCTTCCCACAGCGGCAGCACGAGCTCGGCGCGGCCGACGACCGACGAGCAGCCGCGGCCGAGACGGACCGCGCGCTCGGCGAAGCTGGACAGTGCCGACCGGTCGCCGCGCAGCGGGACCAGGTTCGCGCCGGAGAAGCACAGGCCTTCGGCGCGGGAGCCGACGCCCCACACCTCACCGCCGAGCCGCCACGGATCCAGGCCGGCCATCTCGAACCGGGAAGCGACCATGCACATGGCGACCGGGTCGGCGTCCAGAGCCAGCGCGACGCTGGCCTGGTCACGCTCATCGAGCATGCGCGCGCCGGCGAGTTTCAGCACGGGCTAACAGTGCCAGAGACACGACCTCTCGGCACGCACCGGTGGCGGCTGTCAGGCAACGGTCACCTCTGGCGCGCCCGTCGGCGCCCCGGCCGCGTCCGGATCGGCCGGCATGGCATCCGCGAGCCGCATGGCTTCCTCGATGAGCGTTTCGACGATCTGATGCTCCGGAACGGTCTTGATCACCTGGCCCTTGACGAAGATCTGGCCCTTGCCGTTGCCCGATGCCACGCCGAGGTCGGCTTCGCGGGCCTCGCCGGGCCCGTTCACCACGCAGCCCATGACCGCCACGCGCAGCGGCACCTCCATGCCGGTCAGCCCGGCGGTGACCTCGTCGGCAAGCTTGTAGACGTCGACCTGGGCGCGGCCGCAGGACGGGCAGGACACGATCTCCAGCCGGCGAGGGCGGAGGTTGAGCGACTCCAGGATCTGGATGCCGACCTTGACCTCCTCCACCGGCGGCGCCGACAGCGACACCCGGATCGTGTCGCCGATGCCCTGGCCGAGCAGCGCCCCGAACGCGGTGGCGGACTTGATCGTCCCCTGGAACGCCGGCCCGGCCTCGGTGACGCCGAGGTGCAGTGGATAGTCGCACTGCTGCGCGAGCAGCTCGTAGGCCCGCACCATCACGACCGGGTCGTGGTGCTTGACCGAGATCTTGACGTCGTGGAAGTCGTGCTCGGCGAACAGGCTCGCCTCCCACAGGGCCGACTCGACGAGCGCCTCCGGGGTGGCCTTGCCGTACTTGGCCAGCAGCCGCGGGTCCAACGACCCGGCGTTGACGCCGATCCGGATCGGGGTGCCTGCCGCCTTCGCCGCACGGGCGATCTCGGACACCTTGTCGTCGAAGCGCTTGATGTTGCCGGGGTTGACCCGCACCGCAGCGCAGCCGGCGTCGATCGCCGCGAAGACGTAGCGCGGCTGGAAGTGGATGTCGGCGATGACCGGGATCTGCGACTTGCGCGCGATCGCCGGCAGCGCCTCAGCGTCGTCCTGGCTGGGGACGGCGACCCGCACGATGTCGCAGCCCGCGGCGGTGAGCTCGGCGATCTGCTGCAGCGTGGCGTCGATGTTCGCGGTGAGGGTCGTGGTCATCGACTGGACGGAAACGGGGTGCAGGCTACCGACGCCCACGCTGCCCACCTGCAGCTGCCGGGTGGGGCGGCGTGGTGCGAGCGTCGGCGGAGGGGGTGCGGGAAGACCGAGGTTGACAGGCTGGCTCACGGTTCCCAGCCTACGGCGGTTACTGCAGCCGGATCGGGTTGACGATGTCCGCGGTGACCGTCAGCAGGCCGATCGCGCCGAGGATCAGCATGAACGCGTAGGTCAGCGGGAGGAGCCTGGTGTAGTCCACCGGCGGCAGCTGCACCTTGCCGAGCCGCCGGCGCACGGTGTCGCGGACCTTCTCGTAGAGGTTCACGGCGATGTGGCCGCCGTCCAGCGGCAGCAGCGGCAGCAGGTTGAACACCCCGACGAACAGGTTCAGCAGCGCCAGCAGTAGTACGAAGAACGCCCACAGTCCTGCCTCGGCGGCGTCGCCGCCGATGATGCTCGCCCCGACCACGCTGACCGGCGTGTCGGCGTCCCGCTCGCCGCCGCCGATGGCATCGACGACAGCGGGCAGCTTCTCCGGGAAGCTGATCAACCCCTGCCAGACCTGAGCGAACATCGTCCCGGTGAACGCGAACGTGCCGGGGATGGCCTCGAGTGGGCCATAGGTGAACGCGCGCGTGTTGCTCACGCCGATCGCGCCGACGGTCTCCAGCTTGTTGTTCGGGTCGCCCTGCTTGGCGCCCGCCGCGAGCCGCTGCACCGGTGCGACGTTGACGTTGAGCGTGAGCTGCTGCCCGTCACGCTCGATGACGAACGGCGTCGGCCCGTTGGAGGCCCGGATGACCTTGACGGCGCCGTCGTAGGTGGCGGTGGCCATCTCCCCGACCGAGACGATCTTGTCGCCGGGGAGCATCCCGGCGTCGCGAGCCGGCGACGGCGCGGCGGCGTCACAGGGCGCCAGCTCACCGGTGGTGGCGTTCTGGGTCAGTGGAGCGCAGGTGACCTCGTTGGCCACCGGGGTGTTCTGCAGGTTCGGCAACCCCGCGGTGACGGCGAGCGCGTAGATCAGCAGGATGCCGATCAGGAAGTGCGCGGCCGAGCCGGCGGACAGCACGACGACCCGCTTCCACGTCTTAGCCTTGAAGAACGCCCGCGGCGCCTCCTCCTCGGTGACCGGGTCGAGCGCGGTCATGCCGGCGATGTCGCAGAACCCGCCGGCAAGGATGGCCTTGAGGCCGTACTCGGTCTCGCCGCGCCGGAAGGAGAAGATCCGCGGACCGAAGCCGATGAAGTAGCGGCGGACTTTCATCCCGAACACCTTGGCGGTGACCAGGTGCCCGGCCTCGTGCAGCGCGATGGAGATCGTGATGCCCAGCGCGAAGATCACAACACCAAGAGCGAACGTCACAGCGCGGATCCTCCCACCGAGCCAGCAGTGTCGGCCGAGCCGGCCGAGCCGGCAGGGCCACCGACCAGCTCGCGGGCGTGAGCGCGTGCCCACTCCTCGGCGGCCAGTACGTCGCCCACGGTAGTCGGGTCCGCGTGCCAGCCCTCCGCGGCGGCCATCACGTCACCGAGCACGGCGGTGATCCCGCTGAACGGCAGCGCGCCGGCGAGGAAACCGGCGACGGCTTCTTCGTTGGCGGCGTTGAACACCGCCGGTACGCAGCCGCCCGCCTCGCCGGCTGCCCGGGCGAGGCCGACGGCGGGGAACGCGTCGTGGTCCAGCGGCTCGAACGTCCAGTCCGTGGGTGCGTCGAAGATGCTGGCCGGCGCCGCGTGGGCGACCCGCTCCGGCCACGCCAGCGCGAGCGCGATCGGCAGTCGCATGTCCGGCGGGCTGGCCTGTGCGAGCGTCGAGCCGTCGACGAAGCGGACCATCGAGTGGATCACCGACTGCGGGTGGACGACCACCTCGATGCGCTCGTAGGGCACGTCGAAGAGCAGGTGCGCCTCGATCAGCTCCAGGCCCTTGTTGACCAGGGTGGCGGAGTTGACCGTGACGACCGGACCCATGTCCCACGTCGGGTGGGCCAGCGCCTGCGCGACGGTGACGTTGCCGAGGTCGGCTGCGCGTCGCCCGCGAAACGGCCCCCCGGACGCGGTGAGCACCAGCGCCGCGACCTCGTGCGCCCGGCCACCGCGCAGGCACTGGGCCAGCGCGGAGTGCTCGGAGTCCACCGGCACGATCTGGCCGGGGGCGGCCGTCTTGATGACCAGCGAACCGCCCGCGACCAGGGACTCCTTGTTGGCCAGCGCCAGCGTCGCGCCGGTCCGCAGAGCGGCGAGGGTGGCCGGCAGCCCGAGGGAGCCGGCGACGCCGTTGAGCACGACGTCGGCAGGGGTGTCCTCGATCAGCTCGACGAGGGCGTCGGGGCCGGCCAGTATCT
>JACDBJ010000427.1 GCA_013695005.1 Pseudonocardiales bacterium | reverse complement strand
ATCACGTGCCGCGTCGGGCCCGGCGGGCGCTCACCCCTCGGCCAGCAAGTCTCGCGGAGTCCGTTCGACCCCGACCTGTTGGCTCGATGCTCGACGCCGGCCGCTGCCGCGGACCTCACAGCGGCAGGGTGAAGCCGGCAATGGGTCCGCGCAACCATGCGATGAACTCTCCCCACAGGCCGGTGACGAGCAGGCCGCCGAGCACGAGCAGCACGATGCCGCCGGTAACTTGCAGTGTTCGGACGTGGCGGCGCAGCCAACCCGTCGTGCGCACCGCCCAGCTGGTGCCCAGGGCGAGCAGGACGAACGGCAGTCCCAAGCCGAGGCAGTAGGCCAGCACCAGGATCGATCCGCGAAGGGTGGTCGATCCGATCTGGGTGCCGCTGGCCAGCGCGATCACCCCGGTGAGGGTGGGACCGAGGCAGGGTGTCCAGCCAAGGCCGTACACGGCGCCCAGCAGCGGCGCAGCCGCCAATCCACCCCGTGGCCGGACGCGCGGCCGCGCGTCGCGTTGCAGGGCGGGAACGAAGCCGAGGAAGACGAACCCCATGGCGATGGTCACCACCCCGCCGATGCGCTGCAGCAGCAACTCGTTCTGGATCAGCAGATCGGACAGCCCGAGTACCAGCAGTACCCCGGCTGCGAAGACGACCGTGAAACCAGTGACGAACAGCAATGCGGCACCGGCAACGCGCCACCGATCCGACCGGGCAGGCTCCGCCGAGCCGGTCGGCGGTGACTCGGCGCCGACCAGACCGGCCAGATAGCCGAGGTAGCCAGGCACCAGCGGCAGGCAGCACGGCGAAGCGAAGGACAACGCCCCGGCGGCCAGGGCCAGCAAGAACGCCACCAGCAGGGGCCCGGAGATGGCCAGATCGGTCAGGCTCACGACCCGGGCCCGTTCGTCGGTTCGGCCGCTACACGTTGCACCACCGGCATCAGCTCGCCGACTCGTACCGCGGCAAGGAAGACCGCAGCGACCCGATGCGCTCGGTCGAGCACGATGGTCGCCGGAACCGTGTTGCGCGGAAACCCCCGCAACACGGCAAGCGACCGGCCGGGCTGGTCGTAGATCGAGGGGTAGGTGATGCCTCGATCGCGGACGAAGTCGGCAGCGGCATCGCGGTCGTCTCGAATATCGATGCCGAGCAGGCGGACTCCAGACGCGCGGGTCTGCTCGTAGATCAGTTGCAGGCCAGGCATCTCTTCCCGGCAGGGTCCGCACCAGGCGCCCCAGATGTTGAGCACGACGACCTGGCCGGCGAACTCGTCTAGTTCGATTTGGCTGCCCGGCTCCAGCAGGCTCTCCCCGGACAGGCCGGTCACCGCGCCACGCTGCTCGGGCGGGTCGTAGAAGATCCGGGTCTGCCCGCCAGGGGCGACGAAAGTGAAGTCACCGCCCACGGTGACGGCGTCTCGGCCGACTCCGCAGCCGGCCAGCACGATCATCGCGACGAGCAGCGGCATGACGCGGCACAGATGTCGTGCGCTCATTGGCTAGCACCGGGCCTGCCGAGGACGGTCGAGCAGCGCGGACACCGAAGGCGCGTTGCCGTGATAGACCACCCGTTCGTCCAAGCGAAGGCGGCAGCCTGCCGGGGTGTTCCAAAATGGACGTCGTGATCTTGATCGCGGACGGTCGAGCCGCAGCTGGCGCACTGCAGAGTCCAACAGAGTTCGTCGAGTTGGCGCACGGGGCCCGTCGAACACTCCTCCGGCCGCTCGTAGTGGATGCCCGGATCGCCGGAAGACTCGGCGAGCACCCAGCATGGATCAGGACGGCGTGGAGCCGAGGGCGCATTCCAGCACATCCTCAACGACCTGTTTGCGTTCATCGCCACCGCCGTGGCCGGGCTGGTCATGGTCTTGACCGGGTTCACCCGGGCGGACGCGATTGCGACCCTGATCGTCGTGATGTTGATGGTCAAGGCCGGCGTCGGGCTGGTGCGGGAGTCCAGCCGCATCTTCCTGGAAGCCGCCCCCGCCGGGCTTGACCCGGGACGGATCGGAACGCTCATGGCCGCCCGCCCGGACGTGGCCGAGATTCACGACCTGCACATCTGGGAGATCACGTCCGGCCAGCCGGCGCTGTCCGCGCACATCCTGGTCGAGGCGGGCAAGGACTGCCACGCCGTGCGCACCGATCTGGCCACGTTACTGGCCACCGAGCATCACATCGAGCACGCCACCCTGCAGGTCGACCACGCCAACCCGGCCGTGTTCGACATCACCGACCGCCCCGGACCCGAGCACCTCGAAGACCCCCATGCCTAACCCCGCTGCCGGAGCCGGTGCGGGTCAGCGCCCGGTGGTGACCGGGTTGGCCGGCTCGGTCGTCGGCTCGGTGTGTCCCGTTGCCGGCGTTGGTGGGACGTCCGGTTCGTTGTGTGAGGTGAATCCGCGTAGCCGCAGGCTGTTGGAGACCACGAACACGCTGGACAACGCCATGGCAGCACCGGCGATCATCGGGTTGAGCAGCCCAGCGGCCGCGAGGGGGAGGGCGGCGAGGTTGTAGGCGAATGCCCAGAACAGGTTGCCCTTGATCACCGCGAGGGTGCGGCGGGCCAGCCGGATGGCGTCGGCCGCCGCTCGCAGGTCGCCGCGCACGAGGGTGATGTCGCTGGCCTGGATCGCGACGTCGGTGCCGGTGCCCATGGCCAGCCCGAGGTCGGCCTGGGCCAGTGCCGCGGCATCGTTGACGCCGTCGCCGACCATGGCGACGACCTTGCCCTGGTCCTGCAGCCGCTTGACGGCCTCGACCTTGTCGGCGGGCAACACCTCGGCGATGACCTCGGTGATCCCGACTTGCTGGGCGACCGTCCGGGCCACCGCGGTGTTGTCGCCGGTGAGCAGCACCGGGGTCAGGCCGAGTTCGCGCAGTTGGGCGATGGCGTTGCTACTGGTGGGTTTGACAGTGTCGGCGACGACGAGCACGGCACGGGCGGTCTGGTCCCAGGCCACTGCTACCACGGTGTGCCCTTGCTGCTCCGCGGCGGCCTTGGCCGCGGCCAGCTCGGCGGGCAGCGGCTGGTCGCGCTGTTCCAGCAGCGCCGCGCGGCCGAGCAGGACGGCGTGCCCGTCGACCACGCCCTGGACGCCGAGCCCCTCCAGGTTGGTGAACTCCTCGACGGGGGGCAGCTTGCCCAGCTCGGCACGGGCTGCGGTGGCGATGGCGGCCGCGATCGGGTGCTCGGAGGCGTCCTCCAACGCCCCGGCCAGCCGCAGCACCTCGGCCCGGTCCTGCCCGGCCGCGAGCACCACGTCGACCAGCGCCATCCGCCCGGTGGTCACGGTGCCGGTCTTGTCCAGCACTACGGTGTCGACCCGCCGGGTCGACTCCAGCACCTCAGGGCCTTTGATCAGGATGCCGAGTTGGGCGCCGCGGCCGGTGCCGACCAGCAGAGCGGTCGGCGTGGCCAGCCCCAACGCGCAGGGGCAGGCGATGATCAGCACCGCGACGGCGGCGGTGAACGCGGCCGTTGCGCCACCGCCGGCGCCGAGCCAGAACGCCAAGGTGCCCACTGCCAGCGCGATGACGATCGGCACGAACACCCCGGAGATCCGGTCGGCCAGCCGCTGGACCTCGGCCTTGCCGTTCTGGGCGTCCTGGACGAGTTTCGCCATCTGCGCCAGCTGGGTGTCGGCGCCGATACGGGTGGCCCGGATCACCAGCCGCCCGCCCGCGTTCACCGTCGCGCCGACGACCGGGTCGCCGACACCGACCTCGACCGGCACCGCCTCGCCGGTGAGCAGCGAGGCGTCCACCGCCGACGAGCCCTCCTCGACGACCCCGTCGGTGGCGATCTTCTCGCCGGGTCGCACGACGAACCGGTCCTCGACGGCCAGCTGCTCGGTCGGGATCCGTATCTCCACACCGTCACGGAGCACGGCGACGTCCTTGGCGCCCAGTTCGAGCAGCGCGCGCAGGGCCGCACCGGCGCGGCGCTTGGCGCGGGCCTCGAAGTAGCGCCCGGCGAGGATGAACGTGGTGAGCCCGGCGGCGACTTCCAGATAGATGTTGGCGGCGCCGTCGCTGGGCGCGACGGTCAGCTCGAAGGGATGCGTCATGCCCGGCACCCCGGCGGTGCCCAGGAACAGGGCGTAGAGCGACCACCCGAACGCGGCCAGGGTGCCCATCGAGATCAGCGTGTCCATGGTCGCGGCACCGTGGCGCAGGTTCGCCCACGCGGCACGGTGGAACGGCCGCGCCGCCCACAGCACCACCGGGGCCGCCAGGGTCAACGACAGCCACTGCCAGTAGGTGAACTGCAGCGCCGGCACCATCGCCATCGCGACCACCGGCACCGACAGCAGCAGCGACCCGACCAGCCGGATGCGCAGCGGGCGGCTCGGGTCCGGCTCGGCGCCCGCGTCGGGGCGATCCGGGCTGGTGACCGGCAGGGTCGCGGTGTACCCGGCGGCCTGCACCTGGGTCACCAGCGCGGCGGGGTCTAGATCGGCCGGGTAGCTGACGTGCGCTTTTTCGGTGGCGTAGTTGACCGTCGCTGCGACCCCGTCGAGCTTGTTGAGCTTGCGCTCGATGCGGTTGGCACACGAGGCACAGGTCATTCCGGTGATAGCCAGGTCGAGCTGCCCGGTGGGCGTCGGCCGGTGGCTCTGCTCTGTGGTCATCGGTGCCCTCCGTCGGAGTGCCCGGCTGGGGCGTTTGGCGGGATGGTTGTGGCGTCCGCACCCGTCTGGATGGTGAACTCCGCGGTGCGGACCACCCCGGCGTGCTGGAAGTTCAGGAACAGCCGGTAGCTACCCGCCGATGGGACCTCGGCGATGAACACGATCTCAGGTCCGGCGGCGGTGCGTCCGTCACCGGGTGCCCCGTCGGGGTGAACGTGCAGGTAAGCCAAGTCGCCCTCGCGCAAGGCGACGAGGTGACCATAGGCAGCGAGGTAAGGCTGCAGGTCGGTGACCGGCCGGCCGTTCTTACTCACGGTGATCCTCAGCGGAGAGTCCTGCCCGGGTGTCAGCTCACCGGCCAGCTCGACCCGGTAACCGTCAACCTGGGCGGTGCGGCTGGGCTGATGCGCGATGGGCTGGAAGTCGCCGGGCGCGAACAGGTCGACGCCCAGCGTGGCACCCTCGCCGCCGGTCGGGGTGAAGTCCGCGAAGGCCCGGTAGGCCCCCGCCGCGGGCAGCGTGAGCGGCACCCGCCACGTGCCGTCGGCGTCCATCTCCGGGTGGATGTGCTGGAATCCGGTGGTGTCACGACGGATGACGATCAGGTGCATCCGCTTGTCGTGCTCGACGTCGAATGCGGTCACCGTTGCGCCGCCGGGGCCGCTAATGCGGAAGGCGAAGTCCTGGGAGGTCGAAGGGGTCAGCGTCGGGTTGGTGGGCGTGAGGGTGTAGCCGGCCTGGCTCGAGGCCAGCCCACCGGGCTGGTCCGGTGCGGCCTCTCCGGCGGCACCAGGTTGGGCTTGCCCGTGCGCACCAGCAGCGGCGGTCGAGGACGGCAGCGGGCCGACGGCAGTGCCCGCCGCGTACGCCCCACCGAAGAGCAGGGCGAGCGCCGCGCCGTAGGCGGTGAGCTTTGCTGCGGTGTTCACGTCATCCTCACTGTCTGCATCCGCACGGTCTGGGCGGCCTCAGCTGGCCGCAAGGGCGTAGCCGGCGTCTTGGACGGCGGCGCGGATCTGTTCATCGTCGACCGGCTGGGAACTGGTCACGGTGACCGCACCGGTGGCAAGGTCGACCGACACCTGTGCGACGCCGTCGATCTCGTGGAGCTCCTCGGTCACCGAGGCGACGCAGTGCTCACACGTCATCCCGGTCACGGTGTAGGTGGTCTGGGCCACTGCCGTCTCCTCTCCCTCCTGGGTCCCGGTCACGACTTGACCAGTCGGGCAACAGCGGCACTGGCCTCGGCGACCTTGTCCTCGGCAACCTGGCCGCCCACTTCAGCCGCCTCCATGACGCAATGCCGCAGGTGCTCGTCCATCAGACCCAGCGCGACGGCCTGCAGCGCCTTCGTGACCGCCGAGACCTGAGTCAGCACGTCGATGCAGTACTCGTCGTTCTCGATCATCTTCGCGATGCCGCGCACCTGACCTTCGATGCGCCGCATCCGCTTGAGATAGGCATCCTTGTCCTGCGTGTACCCGTTCATCCGGACCTCCTCGGCAACCAACCTCGTCCGAATATACCCTAGGGGGGTACAGTAGGCAACTGGAAGGCCGGAGCGTGCTCACTCACCGCAGTGTCGCGACGAGGTCGCGGCACCAGCCGGGGTGGGTCAATGGCAGGCCGTGGCCGGCGCTCGGGTGCACGAGCTCGGTCACCGTGGGGTGGAGGGCGGCGAGCTCGTGGTTGCGGCCGGCGACCGGCACTGGGTCCGCTG
>JACDBJ010000420.1 GCA_013695005.1 Pseudonocardiales bacterium | reverse complement strand
GGCGAGCAGCGCCCGGTAGAGCGGGCACCGCTCGTCCAGCTCGGCGTGCGTTCCGACGTCGACGACCCGGCCGGCGTCGAGCACGGCGATCCGGTCGGCCAGCCCCAGCGTGGAGCGGCGGTGCGCGATGAGGATCGTGGTGCGGGTCGCGGTGACGGCGCGCAGCGTCGCGTGGATGGCGGCCTCGGTGGTGGTGTCCACCGCTGAGGTGGCGTCGTCCAGCAGCAGGATCCGCGGGTCGGTGATCAGCGCGCGGGCCAGCGCGATCCGCTGCCGCTGGCCGCCGGACAGCGTCAGGCCGCGCTCGCCGACCACGGTGTCGTACCCGTCGGGCAGCGTGGAGATGAACTCGTCGATCTGGGCCGCCTGGGCCGCCGCGCGCACTTCGTCGTCGCTCGCCTCGGGGCGGCCGTACGCGATGTTCGAGCGGACGGTGTCGGAGAACAGGAAGGCCTCCTCGAACACCACGCCGAGCTCGCTGCGCAGCTCCGAGAGCCGCAGCCGCGGCAGCTCGACCCCCCCGACCCGCACGACGCCCTCCTGCGGGTCGTAGAAACGCGGCAGCAGCAGTGCGACCGTCGACTTGCCCGAGCCCGCCGTTCCGACGAGCGCCACCGCCTCGCCGGGGCGCACCTGAAGCGTCAGCCCGTTGAGCACCGGCTCGCTGCGGGTGTAGCCGAACCGGACGCCGTCCAGCTCGATGCCGAGCGGGCCGTCCGGCAGCGTCGCCGGCTGCTCGGGGTCGGTGACCTCGGGCTGGGAGTCGATCAGCTCGTACACCCGCTCGACGCCGGCCCTCGCGAGCTGGGCGGTGACCACCACCGAGCCGAGCAGCCGCGCCGGCCCGACGAGCAGGGTCACGTAGGTGGCGAACGCCAGGAACGTGCCGATGGTGAGCTGGCCGTTGATCGCCAGCACGCCGCCGAGGCCGAACACGCCGACCTGGCCGAGCGCGGGCAGCGAGATCAGCGCCGGGCTGAGCCGCGCGGTCAGCCGGGCCGAACGCATCCGCTCGGCGTAGAGCCGCTTGGCCAGGCCCTCCAGCGTCGCCACCTCGCGCCGTTCCTGGCCGAAGCCCTGCACGACCCGGACCCCGGTGACGGTCTCCTCGACCTGCTGGGCCACCTCCGCCGCCCGCTGCTGGGCCGACCACGTGACCGGGAACAGGGTGCGACGGGTCTGATTGGTGATCCAGATGGCCAGCGGCACGAGCACGAGCCCGACCACGGTGAGCAGCGGCGAGAGGACCAGCATCGCCACCACCGCGACGGCCAGCAGCACCGTCGTCCCACTGACCAGCGGCACCATCGACAGCAGCCCCTGAACGAGCTGCAGGTCGGTGATCGCCCTGGACACGACCTGCCCGGTACGCAGGGCGTCCTGGCGTTGGCCGTCGAGGCGCTGGACCGCGGCGAACACCTGCCGTCGCAGGTCGTGCTGGACATCCAGCGCCAGCCGGCCGCCGAGGTAGCGCCGCACGAACGCCGCACCGAACCGCACGAGGGCCAGCGATGCCAGCGCGATGACCAGCCCCGGCAACGCATCGGTCGAACCGGCGACCGCACCGTCGACCGCCGCCCTGGTCAGCAGCGGGCCGACCGCCTCGAGGCTCACGCCGAGGACCGAGGTGACCAACGCCGCGATCGCGACGCCCGGGTGCCGCCAGCAGGCCGCGGCCAGCCGGCGAATCCATCCAGGCGGAGTGTCCTCGGTCAGCGGCACGGTCCCAGGCTAGGTCGAAGCGGCGCGGGCCCGCTCCGGAGTAGTCGAAGGCCCAGGCAACCTTGACCGGCCGGGTAGAATTGATCAGCTCAACGACCGGTTCCTCTTACTCGCGCCGAGCGGCCGGTCGGTGGCAGGGGAGGGTCGATGGTTCGTAACCAAGCCAGCACACAGCGGTTCGTAGCGTCCGTCATGCGGGGCGTGACGTGACCGCCGCGGCGTAACCGGAAACGCCTACGTCGACGAGGCCGGCAACCGGTATGAGGCCACCCATGACACGACCAGTGGGGGCTGGCATACCGGGTATCAGGACCCGGGTGGGGTGTGGCATGAGGTGCCGCCAAGTGAGATGCCGTTGGAGGCGTTCACCGACGATCAGCTGGCCGACCTGGAGTTCTCCGACAGTGCGGGGTTGAGTCCGCAGCAGCGGGAGGCCGTTCAGGACGAACTGCACAACCGAGCGATCTCGGAGGCACCTGATCCGGCTCAACCGGACGTCGATCCCGACTTCGACCCCGCAGTCCTGGACGGTCTGGATCGGCCGATTGCCGACCTCGGCGCGGGCGGCGCCGGCGAGGCGTACGACGCACAGATCGACTTCGGCGGCGGCTCTGCCGGACTCGCTTACCCCGCTGCGCAGGCGTACCACGGTCCGGTCGACTTCGGCGGTTCTGGTGGAACCAGCGCATCCGCTGTTGAGGCGTACGACAGTCAGCCTGACGCCGGGGTTGTTGCCGGCGCCTGGGACGACGTGGCGGAGGCATATGACGACCAGCCCGACTTCGGCGGCGCCACCGGGCCCGAGAGCGACCTGGACGGATCCACAGACTACGGCGGTGTCGCCGGACCCGGGGATGGCGACGTCGTCGTGAACTGAAGCTCCGGAATGCTGATCGTGGTGGCGCGTGTTACCAACGGCCATGGGCAACGTTTCGAACATCACCGGAAACAACGGCGTCGAGATCCCGCAACTGGGGCTGGGCGTGTTCCTCGTGGAGCCGAACGAGACGCAGGCGGTGGTCGCCGCCGCGCTCGACGTCGGCTACCGCCACATCGACACCGCCGCGGCCTACAACAACGAGGCTGAGGTCGGGGCGGCCATCGCGGATGCTGACCTGCCCCGCGACGAGCTGTTCATCACCACGAAGGTGTGGAACCTCGACCAGGGTCACGACCGGGCACTAGCGGCGTTCGACCTCAGCCTCGGCAAGCTCGGCCTGGACTACCTCGACCTCTACCTGATCCACTGGCCCGCACCGGGCCGCGACCGCTACGTCGAGACCTGGCGGGCCATGGAGAAGATCCTCGCCGAGGGCAGGGTGCGCTCGATCGGCGTGTCCAACTTCGGCATCGAGCACCTGCAGCGGCTGATCGACGAGACCGAGACCGTCCCGGCCGTCAACCAGGTCGAGCTGCACCCCAACCTGCCGCAGCGCGAGCTGCGTGGCTTCCACGCCGAGCACGGCATCGTCACCGAGGCCTGGAGCCCGCTGGCGCGCGGCGAGCTGCTGGACGACGCCTCGGTGCGACGGATCGCGGACGCGCACGGCAAGACCCCGGCGCAGGTCCTGCTGCGGTGGCACATCGAGCTGGGCAACGTCGTCATCCCCAAGTCCCGTACGCCGGAGCGGATCGCGGAGAACATCGAGGTCTTCGACTTCGAGCTCACCCCCGAAGACCACGAGACGATCACCGCGCTGGAGAACGGGCACCGCATCGGGCCGCACCCGGACAGCTTCAACGGTTGAGGCGGTCCCGGCCCAGCCCGGCCCGGTCAGGTCACGTCGCGGCGCTGGCTGATCGCCCAGCCGACTGCTCCGAGGACGACGGTGTAGACGGCGAAGGCGAGCAGCGCCGCGGGCCATGGCGGGATGTCGTTGTACACCCGGGACGACCTGCCCCCGAGCGCGTAGGAGATCAACGCCGCGCCAGGGGCCTCGCCGGGCAGGAGGTAGCCGGCGACGGCCGCCCGTGAGCTGGCGAGGACCGCCTGCAGGACGTTCTCCACGATGAGCAGGTAGGTCAGCGCGCTGATCACGGCGGCCAGCAGGTTGCTCACCAGGGCGCCGAACAGCACGCCGAACACCGCCCACGTCGCGAGCACCACCACACCCATGACGCACAGCACCGCCAACCGGCCGGGGTCGCCGAACGACGCGCTGCCCTGCCCGAGCAGCGCCGCCCCGATCCCCACCAGCTCGATCGCCATCGCGTACGCCGCACCGACGGCAGCCGCGAAGACGCTCTTCACGACAAGCACCGACGTCCTGGTCCCGCCGGTCAGGTAAGTGGTGGTGATGGTGCGGTGTCGGAACTCGCCGGACACCGACACGATGCCGAAGACGACCACGAGGATGCCGCCAAGCGAGAGCGCGGTGGCCATCGCGAGCACCACCGCCTGATCGGCGAGGCCACCCGAACCGAAGGCGCCGCTGATCGCCAGCGCGCCACCGAAGACGTTGATCAGCGCGGACAGCAGGCAGATGGGGATCAGCAGCCCCCACCACAGCTTGGTGGACCTGGTCTTGCGCCACTCCGCCGTCAGCAGCCCGCCCATCAGCGCTGCCCGTCCTTCGCCGGATCTGCCGGTTCGGCGGCCGGTGGTTCGGCGGCCGGTGGTTCGGCGGCCGGTGGCTCGGCGGGCGACGGGTAGGCGGGCGGCGGCTGGTAGCCGGCTGGCGGCTCAGGAGCCCTCGGGTAGGCGGGCGGTTGCTGGTAGCCGTAGCCAGGAGGTGGGCCGTACCCCGGGGGCCCGTACGCAGGAGGTGGGCCGTACCCCGGGGGCCCGTACGCAGGTGGCGGGCCGTACCCGGCGGACATGCCGTACCCGGCTGGTGGACCCAGCCCGGCCGGCGCCGCCACCGGGTAACCGCCCGCGGCCGCCATCGGCGCGTACTGCCCCGCGGTCAGCTGGAAGAACAGCTGCTCGAGGTCGGCCGTCTCCTCCACCATCCCGTGCACGGCCACCCCGGCGCCCAACGCGATCTCGCCGATCTGAGCGGCGGTCGCACCGGTGACCGCGAGCCGGCCGTCGGGCAGCGCGTCCACCTCGACGATGCCGTTTCCGGCCAGCGCGGCGGCGAGAGTGGCCCGGTCCGCGCACTGCACCAGTACCCGGCGGCGCTGCCTGCCGCGCAGCTCGTCGAGCTGGCCCTGGTAGACGCACTGGCCACGGCTGATGATCACGAGCTGGTCGACGGTCTGCTCCATCTCGGCGAGCAGGTGGCTGGACACCAGGACGGTGCGGCCGCCGCTGGCGAAGCTGCGCATGAAGCCACGCAGCCACGCGATGCCCTCGGGGTCCAGTCCGTTGGCCGGCTCGTCCAGGATCAGCACCTGGGGGTCGCCGAGCAGCGCGGTGGCCAGCGCGAGCCGCTGGCGCATCCCCATCGAGAAGCTGCCGGCTCCGCGGTGCGCGGCGGTGGTCAGCCCGACGAGGTCGAGCAGCTGCTCGGCCCTGATCTCGGCCACACCGATCGCGGCGCAGTAGGACAGCAGGTGGTTGCGCGCACTGCGGCCAGGATGGAAGCCCTGGGTCTCCAGCACGGCGCCGACGACCCGCGCCGGGTTGCCGAGCCGCCCGAACGGCACCCCGTTGATCGTGGTGTGCCCGCTGGTCGGGACCACCAGGCCCAGCAGCGCACGCAGTGTCGTCGTCTTGCCGGAGCCGTTCGGGCCGACGAAGCCGGTCACGCTTCCGGGCTCGACGCTGAAACTGAGGTCCTGCACCGCGTTGACCGGCCCGAACTGCTTGCTGAGGTTCGCCACCACGAGCCGGCCGCTGCCGTCGTGCACCACCCACCCCCCGTCACCGCACACACCTGGCGGCATGGTCATCCTGCCCCACCTGGTAACCCGGCCGCGCGCGGTCAGCCCTCTCCTCGCCGCCCCCGGCGCCGGCCCCGTTGGGTACGCAGGACGGCGAGTGCCGCGGCTTGTCCCGGCACCCCCGCGATGCCGGCGGTCGGCGCCGTCCCACCGCCGGAGACGAACAGGCCGGGGACCGGCGTGCGATGCCCGGACAGCTGTGGTG
>JACDBJ010000419.1 GCA_013695005.1 Pseudonocardiales bacterium | reverse complement strand
TCGTAGTTGAGCGCGTGGATGTTGGCGTCGAGGACCTTCGGGAAGATGGCATGGGCGCGCTCGGGGGCGGCGGCATCCTTCGCCCGGCTGGCGAAGTCGTAAGCGCCGAACTCGGTGGTCGTCTCGTCCGGGAAGTACGCAGGCGTGCCGGAGTAGTTGCCCCAGCAGGTGTGTACCCAGAACTGGCAGTCGACGCCCTCGACCGAGGCGTTGACCGCCTCGATCTCCCAGTCGCCCATGCCGTAGGGCCAGACGAACTCGTCCAGTTGGATGATTTCGCAGCCGTTGTCGGCGAGCTCCTTGAAGTCTTCGTTGAACGCCTTGGCCAGCGCCATCGCGAGCTCTTTGGTGTCCTTGTAGTACAGGTTCTGTGTCGCGGCGGCGATGACGCCGAGCCCGGTGTAGGAGATCTTCACCGGCTTCTTGGTCGCCTTGCGGACAGCCCGCAGGTGCGCGAGGTGGAAGGGGTGCTCGCGCTTGACCTCGCCGATGCAGGTGGGCGAGAACAGGGTGGAGTAGATCGGCAGGCCGACCGGCGGTCCGGACAGCCGCCAGCCGCTCATCCGCTCGGAGTAGTAGTAGAGGATCGTGCCGTACGGGGAGTCACCGCCGTAGACCTTGCCGTCGGCAATCACGTCGAAGCCGGCAGCCTCCTGGTCGTGCACGATCGCGCCGACCGCGTCCTCGAAGATCGAGGCACTCAATGCCTCCGTCGAAGGCGTGGACTGCCAGTTCTGGGTGCACACCTGCTGGGGCAACTACTCGGGTACGCCGGCCTACTTCCCGGACGAGACGAGCACCGAGTTCGGCGCCTACGACTTCGCCAGCCGGGCCAAGAACGCGCCGGCCCCCGAGCGTGCGCACGCGATCTTCCCGCACGTCCTCGATGCGAACATCCACGCTGAACTATGAGGTGGGCCGCACCGGCGTGGATGACCTGACGCCACTGAAGGACAACAACTGGGACAAGGACTTCGTGGCCGGCGTGATCGACGTCAAGTCGACGATCACAGAGAGCGCCGAAGAGGTGGCCGAGCGCATCCGCGAAGTGCTCAAGGTCGTCCCGGCCGAGCGGCTCGGACTGTCCACCGACTGCGGCCTGATCAACCTGCCGAGGATGTTCGGCCAGTCCAAGCTCAAGGCTCTCGTGGCTGGACGGGACATCGTCCGGGGCGAACTGGGCGGCTGAACAGCGGTCGGGCACTGCCCGCCACGTCCGCTGACCTGAGCGCAGGCCCCGGGGTACCCGCCACCCGCGGTACCCCGGAGCCTCCTGCTTGTTTCCTGACCAGCTGTCAGGACAGGTCGGCGACGAGAGACCGTCGGAAGATCCGTACCGTCCATCTGGTTCCCCATGGCAACGCCGCGTCGTGTGGGTCGCTGAGGATCCGAGGGTTGGTGAAGCCACGGGTTCTCCCGAGCCGAACGATCTCGCCCCCGCCGGCCGCCACGACGTTGCGCGACCAGTCGGTTTCGCCGTACGTCAACGCGATCACCAGTCGCTCATTCCTGGGGAAGGCCCAGAGCACCGTCCGGTACGGCCGGCCGGTGTTGCGTCCGTGGTGCACGACCACCGCCCACGGTGGCAGATATGGCGCCCACAGGCCCATCACCCGGTTGGTCACCAGCTTGTTGAACCGAGCCAGCCAGCGGGGGAGGCGCATGGTGTTGATCCTCCCAGGCTAGCGCCAGACCTCGTGTCCACGTCGAGCACGCCACGGCTCACTAGACTCGGCTGTCGTGGAGCCGAGCCGGATGATGATCGCGCCCAGCATCCTGTCGGCCGACTTTGCCCGGCTGGCCGAGGAGGCCGCGGCAGTCTCCACAGCTGACTGGCTGCACGTCGACGTGATGGACGCGCACTTCGTGCCGAACCTCACGCTCGGCCTGCCGGTCGTAGAGAGCCTGCACGCGGCCACCGACATCCCGCTCGACTGCCACCTCATGATCGAGGATCCGGACCGGTGGGCACCGCCCTACGCGGAAGCGGGTGCTCGAAACGTGACCATCCACGTCGAGGCGGCCCACGATCCCGTGCAGGTCGCTCGCGCGTTGCGGGCGGCCGGCGCGTTGGCCGGGCTGGCGCTCAAGCCCGGGACACCGCTGGACCCGTACCTGGACATCCTCGGTGAGTACGACACCCTGCTGGTGATGACCGTCGAGCCCGGTTTCGGAGGTCAGAGCTTCATCTCCGAGGTCCTGCCGAAGGTGCGCCGGGCCCGCGAACTGGTCCAGTCCGGCCACCTGAAACTGTTCATCGAGGTCGACGGTGGCGTCAGCGCGGACACCATCGAGCAGGCCGCGGAGGCCGGCGCGGATGTGTTCGTGGCGGGTTCGGCCGTATACGGCGCCGACGATCCCAGCGCCGCGGTCGAGGGACTTCGCGCTCAGGCCAGCCGGGTCTTCGGGCAGCCGACCCCGGCGGTCGGGTGAACGTTCTGGAAGACCGCGGCGAGGAGATCGACGCCTCCGAACTCGAGGCCCTGCGCCGGTGTCTGGCCATCGGGGATGCCGCGGCTGGTACGACCAGCCCGAATCCGCCCGTCGGCGCGGTCGTCCTCGATCGCTCCGGTCATCTGGTCGGGGGTGGAGCCACCCAACCGCCCGGCCAGCCGCATGCCGAGGTCGTCGCCCTGAACCAGGCGGGTTCCACAGCGACCGGCGGGACCCTGGTTGCCAGTCTGGAGCCGTGCGCTCACCACGGGCGTACCGGACCCTGTACCGACGCCATCGTCGCGGCCGGTATCACCCGGGTGGTCTTCGGCTCGGCCGACCCCAACCCGGTGGCCGGAGGTGGAGAAGAGGTTCTGCGCACCCGAGGGATCGACGTCGTGGGGGGACAGCTGCTCGCCGAGGTCCGTCGCTCGGCCCTGGGCCGATGGTTGACCGCCACCGAGCTGGGCCGTCCGCACGTCACCTGGAAGTACGCCGCAACCCTCGACGGACGGGTGGCCGCGGCGGACGGCACCAGCCGCTGGATCACCTCGGCGGCCGCCCGCGCCGACGTACACCGGCTGCGGGCCGAGGTCGATGTGGTGATCGTCGGCTCCGGGACCGTTCTGGCCGACGACCCGCACTTGACAATCCGGGACGGGTCAGGAGAGCTGGTGCCGCTGCAGAAGGTCCGGCTCGTCTTCGATCGCCGGGGCCGGGTACCGGTCACCGCGCGGGTGCGCGATCACAGCGCTCCCTCGATCATCTGGTGCGATCCGCTACCGGACGCCCTGAGTTGCCTCTATGAGGGAGGTGCACGAGCCGTCCTGCTCGAAGGCGGGCCAACCCTCGCGGCAGCCTTCCTGGAGGCCGGGTACGTGGATCGGGTTGTGGGATATCTCGCGCCGGCGTTGCTGGGCGCCGGACCTACTGTGGTAGGTGACCTGGGCATCACCGGCATCGATCAGGCGCTTCGTCTGGTCGTGGAGGATGTGAGGTCGGTCGGGCCGGACGTACGCGTTACGGCGGTCTTTGCGTCCCAAGAGGAAGCGGCCACAGCGGCCGCCGAGGAGTAGGCAGATGTTCACCGGAATCGTCGAGGAGCTCGGCGAGGTCATGCACCGCGAGAACCTCGCCGACTCGGCGAGGTTGCGCGTGCGCGCCGGGACGGTGCTCGACGACCTGCGCGACGGTGACTCGGTCGCCGTGAACGGTGTCTGCCTCACTGTGGCCGACCTGTCCGGAGACGGCTCGTTCACCGCCGACGTGATGGCCGAGACCCTGCAGCGGTCCGCTCTGCCCGGCTTGGCTCCCGGTGACCGGGTGAATCTGGAACGGGCTGTCACGGCGAACACTCGCCTGGGCGGGCACATCGTCCAGGGTCATGTCGATGGCGTCGGGACGGTGCTGTCCCGGACGTCCGGTGAACGTTGGGATGTCGTACGAGTCGGGCTGCACCCGGACCTGTCGCGCTACATCGTGCGCAAGGGCTCGATCGCGGTCGACGGCATTTCGCTGACCGTGTCCGGATTGAGCGAGGAGACGGCGAGCGGCGAGTCGGATCCTGGGGCCTGGTTCGAGGTCTCGTTGATTCCGACCACCCTTGAAAACACCACTCTGGGGTTTCGCCAACCTGGTGACGCGGTCAACCTCGAGGTGGACGTGATCGCCAAGTATGTCGAACGGCTGGTTGATCCGGCGCTGCGCTCATGACCGAGCCCGTCACCTTCGGCACCGTCGAGCAGGCCGTCGCCGAGATCGCGGCCGGTCGTGCCGTGGTGGTCGTGGACGACCATGACCGGG
>JACDBJ010000257.1 GCA_013695005.1 Pseudonocardiales bacterium | reverse complement strand
GGAAAGGGACGGGTACGCACCGGCGGGTAGTCGTCAGACCGCGCCCAGGACCGGCTCGAAGGCCAGCTCGGCCGCTCCCACCAGCTTCGCGTCTCGGCCGAGCGGGCTGATCTCGATCCGCGTCCCGCCGACGGCCCGGCTCACCAGGCTGCGCGCGTGCACGATCCCGCGAACGTGCTCGACGACGGTCGCGGGCAGCGCGGTGAAGAGGTCACCGAGCACCACCAGCTCGGGGGCCATCATGTTGACCACCGTCACCAGGCCGGTGGCGAGCCACTCAGCGAACTCGTCGAGCGGGCCGGGCAGGGAATGCGTGTCCAATGAGCGCAGCTCGGCCACCACCACGCCGCGGGCCGTGTCCTCGGGCAGCCCGAGGGCGCGGCACAGCGCCGCCTCCCCCACCTCGGTCTCCCAGCAGCCGCGGGCGCCGCAGTAGCACTCCCGGCCGTCGGGTCGCACCACCATGTGCCCGAGCTCTCCGAGGTAGCCGCGCGAGCCACGCAGCGGGGAGTCCGCCGAGATCACCCCGCCGCCGACGCCGACGTCCGCGGCGAGGAAGACCATGTCGGAGATGCCCTTGGCGATCCCCCTGCTGTGCTCGGCCAGCGCGCCGAGCTCGGCGTCGTTGCCCACCCGCACCGGTACGTGCAGCGCCGCGGTCAGCCGCTGGCCCAGCGGCACGTCGAACCACCGCAGGTTGGGCGCCTCGCGCACCAACCCGTCCTCCTGGCGCACCATCCCGGGTACCGACACCCCGGCGGCCACCACGCCCCGACCGAGCTCCTCGGTGAGCATCTCGGTGGAGTCGACGATCCTGGTGATCATCTCCACCGGCTCACGGGAGCGGCCACGCAGCTTCCAGCTACACCGGCCGAGCAGCTCGCCGCCGAGCCCGACGAGCGCCATCGCCACCTGCTCGACCTGCACGTCGACCGCGAGGACGACTGCCGCGTGCGGCTGCGGCAGCACCAGCAGCGACGGGCGGCCCGCGCCGCTGCGCATCGACGGCACCCGTTCGGCGACCAGGCCGGCGGCCGCCAGCTCGTCGACGACCGCCTTGATCGTGCTGCGGTTCAGCCCCAGCTCGGTGACGAGCACGGCGCGGGTGCACGGCCCGTCCAGGTGCAGCCGGCGCAGCACCGCGGTGCGGTTGTGCCGACGTGCCTGATCGGGCCGCGCCCCCTCGGTCACCGCCCCGGTCATCAGCAACGCAGCGACGGGACGAACGTCAGCGGTTCGCTGCCCGCCGCCGGGACAGCGCGTCGACGCTCGCCGCGAGCAGCAGGACCAGGCCAGTGACGATCAGGACGACCGCCGCGGGCTGGCGGAGCAGACCGAGCCCGTTGGCCACCATGGCCAGTACCAGCCCACCGATGACGGCGTTGCTCACCCGCCCCTTGCCACCGAACAGCGAGACGCCGCCGATCACGGCCGCACCCACCGCGAACAGCAGCGTCGTGCCGCCACCGGCGGTCGGGTCCACCGAGCCGACCTTGGACGAGTACACGATCGCGCCGATCGCGGCCACGGCCCCGGAGATGACGAACACCGAGGCGCGGACCTTGGGCACGTTGATGCCGGCGCGCCGGGCCGCCTCGGTGTTGCCGCCGACGGCGTAGATGTGCCGGCCGTAGCTCGTCCGGTCCAGCACGTAGGTGCCGATGACCAGCAACACGAGCACGATGGGCACCACGTAGGGCACCCCGGTGATCTCGATCAGCGGGCTCTGGGACCGGTTCTGGGTGAGCAGGAACGTGGCGATCGCGCCGAGCACGGCCGCCGCGCCCACCTTGATCAACACCAGCGTGGTCGGCTGCGTCACCAGGCCCTTGCGCAGCCGGGCGAAGTGCCGGCCGAGCACCACCGCGGCGTACCCGCCGACCGCGATCACCAACAGCGCCCAGCTCAACGGTACCGACAGGTTCCCGTTGGCCACCGCGAACAGCGTCTCGTCGCGGATACCGAGCGTGCCGCCCTCGCCGATGAACTGCAGGATGACGCCTTGCCAGGTCAGGAACAGCGCCAGGGTCACCACGAAGGACGGAATTCCGACCCGCGCGACCAGGTAGCCGGTCAGCACGCCGATCACGGTGCCGACGCAGACCGCCAGCAACATCTCCAGCCACGCGTTGGCACCGAATCCGACGGCCACGATGACCAGTGCGATTGCCGCCGCGATCGCGGCCACCCAGATCCGCATCAGGATCGCGAGTCCGATCGCGACGACGAGCAGGCCGCAGAAGACCACGAACACGACGGTGCCCAGCCTGCCGAGCAGGTTGCCGTTGGTGACCAGGTGCAGGGCGAGCACGGCCGCCGCGACGCCGGACGCCGTGCCGGCGGCCAGGTCGATCTCGCCGAGCAGCAGCACGAACACCAGGCCCATCGCGATGATCGTGACGCCGGCGCCCTGGGCGAGCAGGTTGGCCAAGTTGCCCAGCGTCAGGAAGTTGCCCGACAGCGCCGAGAACACGATCGTGAGCACGACCAGCCCGAGCAGCGCAGGCAGCGAGCCGAGCTCGCCACCGCGGACCCGCGCGAAGTAGTCACCGATCGCCTCCCGGGTGGTCCGCGAGGTCGTGTCGATGCCGAAGTCGGTGATCGCTCCTCCGCCGGACCCGGATGCCCCCGGCCCCCCGGCTGGCCCGGGGGTGGTGGAGACGGTCGAGTCGCTCATGTGCTGGTCCTCCGCGGTTCCGGGTTACAGGGAGACCATGTCGGGTCGGGCGAGCCCGAGGTCGCCGGAGCGGCCCGCGGTGATCAGCTCGACGGCCTGGCTGTGGGTGAGGTCCTTGGTGGGCAGGTCGGCGACGAGCCGGCCGAGGTAGAGGGTCGCGATGCGATCCGACACCTCGAACACGTCGGCCAGGTTGTGGCTGATCAGCACGACGCCGAGGCCTTGCTCGGCCAGGCGGCGCACGAGGTCGAGCACCTGGCGGGTCTGCGCGACACCCAGCGCGGCGGTCGGCTCGTCGAGCAGCACGACCTTGCTGTCCCAGAGCACCGCCTTCGCGATGGCCACGGTCTGGCGCTGGCCACCGGACAGCGACGCGACCAGGGTGCGCACCGACTTCACCGTGCGGACCGAGAGCCCAGCCAGCGTCTCGCGGGCGGACTGTTCCATGCTGGACTCGTCCAGCGCCCAGGCCGGCCCGCGCTCCCTGCCGAGGAACATGTTCTGGACGATGTCGAGGTTGTCGGCCAGTGCGAGATCCTGGTAAACGACCTCGATGCCGAGGTCAGCGGCGTTGCGCGGCCCGTGGATCTTCACCGGTTCGCCGTTGTAGAGCACCTCGCCGGAGTCGATCGGGTAGATGCCGGTGATGCACTTCACCAGAGTGGTCTTGCCGGCCCCGTTGTCACCCACGAGGGCGGTGACCTCGCCGGGGTGCACGATCAGATCCACGTCGTGCAGCACGTGCACCGGGCCGAAACTCTTGTTGATCTTGCGAAGTTCGAGCAGCGAGCTGGTCACCTGACCTCCTCAGGCCGAGACGGGAAAGCCCCGATGGGGCGCCACGGGAGCGGGCGCCCCACCGGGACTATGGATCAGGCGATGCCGAGCTGGCTACATACCGCCGCCACATCGGCGACGCAGATCTCGGAGGCCTTGACCCCCTGGGCGTCGACCACCGACTTGACCTTGTCCTTGGTGATCAGGATCGGGGTCAGCAGTACGGACTTGACGTCACGGTTGCCCGTCGTGTCCTTGGTGACGGCGCCCTTGGCCAGCGCGTCTGCGCCCGCCTTGTCGCCCTTGGCCAGCAGGGCCGCCAGCTTGGCGGTGGCATTGGCCTCGTCGGCGATCGGCTTGAACACCGTCATGTACTGGTCGCCGCGCAGGATGGCCTGCAGGCTGTCTGGCGTGGCGTCCTGACCGGTCACCGGCACCTTGCCGTTGAGCCCGTTCTTCTTCAGGACGGTGATCACCGCGAGGGCCATGCCGTCGTTGGCCGCAAGCACGCCGTCAACC
>JACDBJ010000394.1 GCA_013695005.1 Pseudonocardiales bacterium | reverse complement strand
TACCCCGAGCACCATGCACGCCGCCGTCACCGCGCCCGCGAGGGCCACGCTGCGCCCGAGCAGCTCCATCGTCCGCGGCCGAGCGAGGATCTCGACCAGCCCGGCCAAACCTGGCTCCGCCGCGCGTATTGCCAGGTACACCAGCGGGGCGATGGCGAGCAGCCCGGCGACCGCGGCTCCGGCCACCAGCACCGGCGACGCACCGGCCGACCCCGCCGAGCTGGCCGAGCGTGGCGGTGGGCGTGGCGGGGCTCGCTCCAGAAGTGCCATCTGGGTCAGCCCAGCCCGGTCTCTTGGAGCAGGGCGAGCGTCTCCTTGAGGCTGGCCAGCTTGGACAAGTCGATCGGCGGCGGCTGCAACGACGACAGCGGCGGCAGCTGATGCTTGGTCGAGGTGATGCCGGCCCGGACCGGGTACTCGGCGGTCACGTCGACGAAGTACTGCTGGGCGCTCTGGGAGACCAGGAACGCGGCGGCGCGCCGCGCCAGGTCGGCCTTGGGACTGCCCTTGATGACTCCGACCCCGGCCACGTTCACCAGGTCGAGCGGGTCACCGTTGCCGACGTAGTGCAGCTTGGCGGTGACCGCCGCGGCGCCGACCTCGGCGACCTTCTCGAACCAGTAGTAGTGGTTGATCAAGCCTAGGGCGATCTGGCCGCGGTCCACCGCGGCGAGCGCCTCGACGTTGTTGGCGAAGCGCACCGGCTCGTTGGCCTTGAACTTGGTCAGCCAGTCACGGGCGCCGTCCTCGCCACGCAGCACGCGCACGGCGGTGACGAACGACTGCCAGGACGGGTTCGTCGGCGGGTAGCCGATCTTTCCCTTCCACTTCGGATCGACCAGGTCGTCCAGCTTGGTAGGCAGGTCGGCGGCGCTGACCTGCCGCGGGTCGTAGGCCACCACCCGCACCCGTGCCGAGGTCGCCACCCAGCTGCCATCGCCGGCCCGGTACTGCGCCGGCACGATGTTCAGCACGTCGTCGGGAAGCCGCTCCAGCCGGCCTTGGGCGGTCAGCTCACCGAGCGCGCCGGCGTCCTGGGAGAAGAACACGTCCGCCTGGGTGCGCTCGCCCTCCTCCAGCAGCTGGGCGGCGAGCTCCGAGCTGGTGCCGTAGCGCACCTCGACGGTTCCACCGACCTCGCGCTTGAGCTGCTCCAGGAGCTCGCCCACAAGCTGTTGGTTGCGGCCGGAGTAGATCGTCAGGTCGGCTGGCTGGCCCCCGCACGCGGTCAGCATGCCGGCCAACAGGGTCACGGCGACGGCGCTGACGGCTGCCGACGACCAGATCTTGCGCCACCGGCGCGTTGCGACATCGCCCCGCAAGCCAGTCCTCCTCTGGATCGTGAGCCTACCCAGAGTGAGGTAAGTCTAACCTTGGCTGAGAGTCAAGGGTCGCGGTGGCGCTGGTCGTACTGGCCTCGCGCCGATGGGTCACCGTCAGCCGCAGCGCGACGAGCGCGACGAGCCCGACCAGAACGTAGGTGTTGCCGAACAGGTGCTGCAGCGGCGTCCGGTCCAGCTCGCGGTTGGCCTCGGCGGGCAGGTCGGTGTGCGGTGCGGTAGAACGCGACGCCGGTGACCACCGCGGCGAGCGCCCAGCCGGTGGTGCTTGAGCTGCTTGAGCTGGTCGGCCTGGACGCCCAGCACGCCATGCGCCACCCGCGCGAGCTCTCCGGGGGCCAACACGAGCGGGTCGCCGTGGCTGAGACTATCGAAAGGCCCGACAGCAACTGACGATCTTGCTAAGAGTGGCGCACGTCGTGCAGGGCGTTGAGCACGAGGTGCCAGGGGTACTGATCGATGAGGCTTGCCCCGGTGCGGGGTGGATGCGGCTGGAATCCGTCGGGTCCGTACAACACGTTCACGCCGGCGGCTCGAAGCTCATCGACACTGCGAGCGAAGACCCTGTTCGCGGCGAGCGCGGTGTTGACGAACGGCAACACGGCGATGGGAAGCCGCAGGCCGGTGAGTTCCGCGAGCTGGTTGAGGGCGTAGGTGTCGGCGATGCCCGCCGTCCATTTGTTGATCGTGTTGTAGGTGGCGGGAACCACCGCAACAGCGTCGGCGCGAGGGAAGGACTCGTCGTCAGCCTCGCGGTAGTCGTTGCGCACCTGGTGGCCGGTGAGCCTCTCGAGGGAGTCGAGGTCGAGGAAATACCGGACCGCGGCGGGCGTAGCGATGCAGCAGACGTCCCAGCCCTCGGCGTGCGCCAGCTTGACGAACGCCTCAAC
>JACDBJ010000386.1 GCA_013695005.1 Pseudonocardiales bacterium | reverse complement strand
GTCGCTGCTTGCGTGCCCGGTAGGCCGCCACGTTCGTACGGTTCGCGCAGCTCGTACCGCAGAAGCGGCGGGAGTGGTTCTTCGACAGGTCGACCAGGACGTCGCGGCAGTCCTCGGCAGCGCAGATGCGCAGCCGGTCGAGCGCCCGGCCGCGGACGAGGTCGACGAACGCCATCGCGGCCTCGACAGCCATTCGCTGCGCAAGCGGCGCGTCCTGCGAGGTCGCGTGCAGATGGTAGGCCCAGCCGTCGTGCTCGACCAGTTGTGGCAGGGCCTGGAACTCGCGGAGCAGGCCGTTGATGATCAGCACGGCCTCGTCCTCGCTGACCTCCCAGATCGGCTCGAGCCTTGGTCGCAGGGCCTGAACCGCCGCTAGCTCGGCCTCGTCGTGAGCTCGCGAGCCGCTCCATTGCCAGGCTCGGACGAACTCGTCCAGGTCGTCGAGCGTGGCGAGCCTGTCGACGAGGCCGCGGGCGGTGTTGACCAGGTCGACGGCGCCGGCCAGCGCCATCTCAGTGTCATGGGCAAAAAGCATGTTGACTGCTTACTCCCGCGCGGCTAGCGTCGATGAAAGGAGCATAGCTCATTTCACTACTTACCGATCTTAGAGCGTGAGAGGACGATATGCGGGGCGGGTACGGCGGTATTGGACTGGTGTTCGCGCTGCTCTCGGCGGCGACGTTCGCGATGTCGGGCCCGCTGGCCTCCGCACTGATCGAAGCGGGCTGGAGCCCGGCAGCAGCGGTGACCGCGCGCATCGGGACGGCGGCGCTGGTGCTGACGATCCCGGCCGTGCTCGTCCTGCGGCATGCCCGCGGGGCGCTTCGGCACGCCGCCGGCCCGGTCCTGCTGTACGGAACGGTGGCTGTCGCCGGGTGCCAGCTGGCGTTCTTCAACGCCGTTGCGCACCTGTCGGTCGGAGTGGCGTTGCTGCTGGAGTACCTCGGCAGCGTCCTGGTCGTGGGCTGGCTGTGGCTGCGTCATGGTCAGCGGCCTCGCCGGCTCACCGTTGCCGGCGCAGGCGCCGCAGTGCTCGGCCTGCTGCTCGTGCTCGACGTGACCGGTTCCGGCGACCTGGACGTCGTCGGTGTGCTGTGGGGGCTCGCGGCAGCCGTCGGCCTCGCGACATTCTTCATCGTCTCCGCGTCCACCGACAACAAGCTGCCGGCGATCCCCATGGCGTGGGCCAGCATGCTCATCGGATCCGGGTTGCTGATCGTGCTCGGCGCGGCCGGCCTCGTGCCGCTGCAGGCCAACACCTCAGACGTCCTACTGCTGGATCACGCCACGAGCTGGCTCGTCGCGCTGGCCGGCCTGGCCGTGATCTCCGCAGTGATCGCCTACGTGACAGGCATCGGTGCGGCGCGGCGGCTCGGCGCCAAGGTGGCGTCGTTCGTCGGGCTCACCGAGGTCCTCTTCGCGGTGCTGTTCGCGTGGCTGATGTTGGGGCAGCTGCCCCGTCCCATCCAGCTCGTCGGCGGCGTGTTCATCGTGGCCGGCGTGGCCATGGTCCGGCTCGACGAGCTCCGAACACCGCAGCGTCCCGAGCCGGTCCTCGCCGCCTAGGCGACGCTGGGCTCACGTCGCGGGTGAGGGCTGCGGCACCGATCAGGGCAGCGACCGCGCCCAGCCCGAACGGAGCGCGGGGTCACATCACGCGTCGGAGCTGCGGCGCGTAACGACATGACGAGCGTCGAGGCTTCAGCCGTAGGTGGCACCGAACAGCAGGCCAAGGCCATAGGTCGTCGCCGCAGCCCCGGTGCCGATCGCGAGTTGGCGCAACGCCCGCCGCACGGGAGGCCCTCCGGACAGCAGGCCGACAGCGGCGCCGGTGAGCAGTAGCGCCAGCCCAACGAGCACTGCTGCCACCACGAGGGCGCCGACGGCCTCCATCCTGAACAGGAACGGCAGCACCGGGACCGCGGCTCCGGAGGCGAAGAACACGAAGCTCGACACGGCAGCTCCCAGCCCCGTGCCCACGAGCTCGTGGCGCTCGCCACCGGGGTCGTCGGTGGAGAACGAACGCACCGGATCGTCGCTGCGCAGGGCGGCGTCGGCCCGCCTGCGCGCCTCCTCGGCCGGGATGCCCCGTGCCCGGTACACCAGGGCGAGCTCATTCGTATCGAGGTCGAGCTGCCGGAGCACGAGGTGGGCGTCGCGCGTGTCCGGGGTCGAGGCTCCGAGCAGCTCGCGCTGTGAGCGCACGGATACGTACTCTCCCGCCGCCATCGACAGCGCCCCCGCCAGCAGTCCAGCCAGCCCGGTCAGCAGCACGGTCGCGGTGTCCGCGCCCGCGCCGGCGACCCCGAGCACGAGTGAGAGGTTGCTGACGAGACCGTCGTTGGCACCGAAGACGGCCGCCCGGAACGTGCCTGACACCCGCGCCCGACCTCGTGCGGCCAAGCCGCGGACGACTTCTTCGTGCACCCGCTCGTCCGCGGCCATCGCGGGGGTGGCGTCCGCGTCGATCCGGTAGGGCGAGCGCGTTTCGGCACGCTGGGCCAGCGCAAGGACGAACACTGACCCGAAACCCCGAGCGAGCAGCGCGAGCAGCCGCATCCGAAGCTGACCGCCGCGCGGCCGCCCGATGTCGTCTCCGAGCAGCTGCATCCAGTGCTCGGCGTGGCGCTCCTCGGCCTCGGCGAGCCCGACCAGGATCTCGCGCTCCTCTCCGGAGCGGTGTGCCGCGAGGTTCCGGTAGACCCTCGCCTCCTCACGCTCGGCGGCCAGCCGCCGCCGCCACCGGCGCATCGCCTCGGAGGACCGCGCCGTGTCGGGCAACGCCGAGCCTGTGCTCGCGGCCTCAGCATGCGATTCGTCCGGCAAGCGGCTACCCACAGCGCGATTGTCCTCGCCGGCCGATCCGTGTTGCCACGAGCACGCCGGACGGCTGGTGTTCCAGGGCCAACTGCGGTCGGCGACCGCACTGCGGCGCGAGTCCGGGCGGCCGGGCCCGTCGGAGGATGCCTGCGCGGGTCGCTCGGCGTCGTCCAGGTCTGGTCCGGATCCGATGCCCTGCTGGTCGGCCCCGGCGTCGGTGTCGTGGACCGGTTGCGGGACAGGTTGACCGGCCGGGTGTGACCATCTCGACGTCGCGCTAGCCGTCCGACCTGACCGTTACGGTTCGTGCATGGGCGAGCATCACCCTGGCCAGGACCACCCGGTGATGGACGAGGCCTTCTGGGACGGGCGGTACAACTCCAGCAGCGCGCTGTGGAGCGGTCGACCGAACATTCACCTCGTCGCCGAGGCCGCGGGCCTCGTTCCGGGTGCGGCGCTCGACGTCGGGTGTGGTGAGGGCGCCGACGCCATCTGGCTGGCCGAACGCGGCTGGCGGGTCACCGCGGTCGACGTGTCCACCGTGGCCCTGGAGCGGGCCGCCGCGCATGCCGCGACGGCGGGCGACGAGGTCTCGCGACGCATCAACTGGCTGCACGCGGACGTCATCGACTGGGTGCCCGCCGCGGAGTCCTACGACCTGGTGTCGGCGCAGTTCATGCACCTGCCCTCGGCTCAGCGCGAGCTGCTGCATCGTCGGATCGCGGAGTCGGTGGCGCCCGGTGGCACCCTGCTCGTCGTCGGACACCACCCCTCGGACATGCAGACCACCATGCCGCGCCCACAGATGCCAGAGCTGTTCTTCGCCCCTGCCGACGTCGCGGCGCTGCTGGGCCCGGGGGAGTGGGTCACCCTCGTCGAGAAGGCCCGGCCACGCCTCGCGTCGGACCCCGACGGCCGAACGGTCACCATTCACGACGCCGTGCTCAGAGCCCAACGGACGGGCTGAGCGGCGCGTCCGGATCGCGGGCGCGCGACCTCGACGGTGCAGCCATCTCGCGCTCCCGACGGCCGCACCCACGACCCCGAACGGCAGCCACCAGAGCGGGAACAGGATCAGACCCCAGCTGAAGTTCCGGAGGTTCTCGCCGACGGCGTCGACCGGGACCCCGTCGCCCGCCAGGATCAGGCTCGCGTCGAGCCGGTACCAGCGAACGGCCTCCACCATCGCGACGGCGTAGAAAGCCAGCGAGGTGAGCAGCACGGGTCCACAACGTCGCCTGCATGCCCGCGCGGAACGAACGCCCCGTCGCGGCGGTCAGCGCCGAAGCTGCGAAGACCACCACGATCGGAACGCAGAACGCGTAACCGATGGCGCCGGCGCCGTCACAGCCAGCTCCGCCGCGGCGACCCCATGCAGTCATCAGTAGGCAACCTCATCGGAGCTGGACCAAGAGGTCCGGCTCACAGCTCCCCATCGCGGTCAGAGCGGGTTTCTGGCGCATACACAGAACTCATTGCCTTCCGGGTCTGTCATCACGACGTAGTCGTCGTCGGGTTCGACCTCGTGGCGCACGACCCGAGCCCCGAGTTGGACAAGCCGATCGACCTGAACGGATTGGTCGTCGCTGTAGAGATCGAGATGCATCTGATGCCGCGCGCTGACCGGCGTCCGCGCGAGCTGTAGCGACATGTTGACCCGATCTCCGCGCAGGACACGAAACTCGTCGCCTGCCTCGGTCGATGACGGGGTCAGGTCCAGCGCCTGGGCCCAGAACCTCGTCATGAGCTCGATGTCCGCGCAGTTGATCACCGTGCTGCCAAGCCGAATGGTCATCCCCGGGTGTCCTCTCGCGCGATCGCGGCTCTGCTCGGACAGCTACGTCACGACGCCGGTGCCGAAGCTCCAGAGGTTGCCTTCGAGGTCGCGGGCGCTGTAGCCCCGGTCGCCGGCTCCGTAGTCGTGCGGCTCCCCTTGGAGATCGGCCCCGGCGTCCTTGGCCCGCTGATAGTGGGCGTCCGCGTCGTCGATCACCACGTAGACCCATCCCTGGCCGGTGTGGCTGCCGTGCAGGTCCTCGGGACGTTCCAGCTGGAGCAAGGCGACCCGCCCTCCGTAGGTCACCATGGCGCCGACATCGTCGAGGACGTGGCCTTCGAACCCGAACGCCTCCTCGAGCCATGCCAGTGCGGCGCCAACGTCGCGGTAGGTCAAAGATGGGTACATCTCCGGCTCCCGTCCAGGCCGCCAACCTCATGATCCACGCGTGGCCCGACCGCGATCGTGCCAGACTCGGTGACCAGACTCCGCGCCGCCGGCAATGGTGGTGCGCTGCGGGAGGAGACGCCATGGCGGCCTTTGACTACGACCTTGCGATCATCGGCGGTGGCTCCGGCGGGTTGACCGCGGCACGTCTGGCCCGCTTCTTCGAGAAGCGGGTCGCGCTGATCGACAAGGAGCGCCTCGGCGGGGACTGCCTGTACTACGGCTGCGTGCCCAGCAAGGCGCTGATCAAGGCCTCCCGGGTGGCGCACGAGGCGGCGACCGCGCAGCGGTGGGGTCTGACGCCGCACCCGGCGCAGGCCGACCTCGGCGGCGTCAACGCGCGAGTGGCGCAGGCAATCGAGGCGATCGGCGAGCTCGACAGCCCGGAAGCGCTCGGCAAGATCGGGGTCGACGTGCTGTTGGGTGGCGCGACGTTCGTGGACGAGCACACGCTGCAGGCGGGGGAGCGGCGGATCACCGCGAAGTTCGTCCTCATCGCCTCCGGAAGCACGCCGGCTGTGCCGGACGTTCCCGGCCTGGCCGAGGTCGGCTACCTGACCAACGAGGACGTCTTCGACCTCACCAACCTGCCGAAACGCCTCGGTGTGATCGGCGGCGGTCCGATCGGGGTCGAGCTGGCGCAGGCGTTCGCCCGGCTGGGTTCGCAGGTGACCGTCCTGCAACGCGGTCCGCGACTCATTCCGCGCGACGACGAGGACATGATCGACATCCTGGAGCGCCAGTTCGCGGAGGACGGGATCGACGTGCGGTTCAACGTCGAGGTCAGCGCGGCCAGCTCGGACGGGGGAGACAAGGTTCTGACCCTCGGCGACGGCAGCGAGCTGCGAGTCGACGACATCCTGTGCGCGGTCGGCCGGGTGCCCACCGTGTCCTCGCTCGCCCTCGAGGCGGCCGGCGTCACCACCGCAGGCCGGGGAATCCCGGTGAACGACCTGCTGCAGACGAACCAGCAGCACATCTACGCGGTCGGCGACGTCACCGGCGGGCCCGCGTTCACCCACTACGCCGGCTATCAGGCGGCGCATGCGGTGCGCAACATCTTCGTGCCGGTCAAGGCCAAGTTCAGCCCTGGGCTGCTTCCATGGGTCACCTTCACCGAGCCGGAGATCGCGCACGTGGGGATGACCGAGGCGGAGGCTCGCGCGGCCGGCGTGACGTGCGACGTCGTGCGGTTCCCCTACAGCCACAACGAGCGCGCGGTGACCGACGCCGAGCCGGTCGGGATGATGAAGTTCCTCATCGACGGCAAGCGGCGGCTGATCGGAGCGCACATCGGCGGGCACTGCGCTGGCGAGCTGATCAACGAGCTCACGCTGGCGATGAACAACGAGCTCACCGTCGACGCGATCATCGGCTCGATCCACGCTTACCCGACGTATTCCTTCGCGATCCCGATCGCGCTCTACGACTACGCGATGACCGACAATCCGAGCACGGCTGCCAAGTTCGGCCGGTTTCTCAGCCGGCTCACCTGACCGACGGCCACGGTTACGACGCAGGCCCTACCGCGATCTCCCGGCGCGCCCGCGCCTCGGCCGAACGCAGCAGTGCCAGGTCGTGGATGATGTACAGCTCACGACGCTGCGAGTTCCGCATGTACGCGCGCAGTACGCGTCGCGCCGGCCTGGGCCAATGCGGCAGGTCGTAACACTCGTAGTGCATGACCTCGCATCCGCCGGACGGGACGTCGTACACGACGAACCCGCCCGAGACGCGCCATCCGTTGGGCCGGGCGGTGGAGTCGGCGCTGTGGAAACCGTCGCCGTGGAGCAGATAGCTGAACGTCCCACGCCACGGAAGCAGGCCTGCCAGGCGGCCGGTCACGGAGTACCGACCGGTACGAGCACTCGCCGGCTGCGCCTGCACGACGCGCGCCTTCTGTTCGTAGGTGGTGAGCATTCCCATGTCCTGCACAACCGCGACCGCGTGGGCCTTGTCGCATGCGATGCGGATCGTGCGCACCGCGAGTACGTCCGGGACCTCGCCGTGCAGTGAGGCAGCCACCGCTGCCAGGTCTGGGTCGATCTGCGCCGTACCGGACCTGTCATCCGATTCCTTCTTCGTCGCCACAGCGGTCATGGCTCCTCCTCCTCTGGTTAGGTGGCAGCACGCCCCTTGGGCGGTCGGACCGGAATGCGGACCCGGAGCACCGTCGCACCGGGTCGGGAGTCGATGCTGATCTCGCCACCGTGGCGATCCACGACGATCCTGCGGGCGATGTCGAGGCCGAGGCCGGTGCCCTTTCCGACGTCCTTGGTCGTGTAGAACGCCTCGAACGCGCGGGCCGCCACCTCCGGCGGCATGCCCTGGCCGGTGTCGCCGATCTCGACGACGACGTGATCCCCGTCGGCCCGCGTCGCCACCTGGAGCCTGCCGACGCCGTCCATCGCGTCGACGGCGTTGTCGATGAGGTTGGTCCAGACCTGGTTCAGCTCGCCGGCGTAGGCCTCGATCCGGGGGACGTCTGCGCCATAGTCACGGACGACTTTGACGCCATCGCGGAGCTTGTGGCTGAGCATCACCAGGGTGCTTTCGAGGCCGTCGGCCACGTCGGTGGGCTGGATCGACGCACGGTCCATCTGCGAGTACGACTTGAAGGTGCCGACGAGCTCGGAGATCCGTCGCGTCGACTCCTTCACCTCCGACACGAGCGTGGCCACGGAGAACGTGCTCGCCACCCATTCCAGGCCCGGCTCCAACGCCACTCCCGGAAGCACGCTCGCCGCCCGCTCGCACCAGGCGAGGTCGACTCCGGCGGCGGCCAGCGGCGCAGCGATCGTCCAGTCACGCTCGATGCCGTGGTTAGCCAGCCACGACGACAGGGCCTCCTCGTGGTCGGCGATTGCCAGTGGGTCCGGGACCGCGGCCTTTGGCTCTACCTCACGGCGCAGTGCGTCGAGCTCGGTGAACTGCCGGGCTGAGATCTCGTCCTGGGCGAGGCGGCTGAGCGAGGAGAGCAGCGTCTGGCACGCGCCCTCGAGTGTGTCGACGGCCCTGGCGGCGGCGGCTGCCGGATTGTTGATCTCGTGCGCCAGGCCGGCGGCGAGCGTGCCGAGGGTGACGAGTGACTCGCGCTGGCGCGCCGTCGACTCGATGGTGCGCGCGGTGCCGTAGAGCCCTTCGACGAGGTGGCCGAGGAACGGGAACCAGGCGCCGGAGCGCTCACGCAGCACTTGTGCAGGCACCTTGAGCACCCACCCGTCGGACACGCCTCGGCCCGTGGCGAGGTAGACGCCGTGCGGGTCCCAGGCCCTGAAGCCGCCGGCCCAGCGACCCGGGACGTCCATCCTCCCGACCACGGTGTCCTCACGGCCGAGGTGGCGCATGAGGTCGATGGCGCCCTCGACGAGCACCCACCAGAAGTCAGCGTGCTCGCCCTCGAAGAACAGGTCGACGCCAGGCTCGATACCGACCTGCTCGCCGGCCTCAGCCAGCTCGGAGAGCTGCTCGTCGGACAGGCCGTCGAACAGGCTCAGCGAACGCAGCGCGTCGATGCGCATCAGATCGTCGCCAGGTAGCGGTGCACGAGGTACACCGACATCGCGCCCTCACCGACGGCCGAGGCGACCCGCTTCATGGAGTCGAGCCGGACGTCGCCGGCCGCGAACACGCCGGGCGCGCTCGTCTCGAGGGCGAAGGGCGTGCGGGCCAGCGCCAACGCCCAGCGTGGGCGGGGCTGAGCAGGTCCTGACCGGTCACGACGAAACCCTTGTCGTCGCGGACCACGTCTGCGCCGAGCCACTCGGTGCGGGGTGACGCGCCGATGAAGACGAACAGCCAGCTCGACTCCAGCTCCTCGGTGACGCCGGACTCGCGGTCGGCGATGGTGAGCGACTCGAGGTGGCCGTCGCCCCGGCAGGCCACCACTTCGCTGCGGTACCGCACCTCGATGTTGGGTGCGGAGGTGATCCTCTCGACGAGGTAGCGGGACATCGTGCGCTCGAGTGTCTCCGCCCGCACCACCAGCGCACCCGCTTGGCGAAGCGCGCCAGGCTGAGCGCGGCCTGTCCTGCCGAGTTGGCGGCACCGACGACGAAGACGTCGTCGTCCTGGCATTGGCCAGCCTCGCTGGCGGTCGCGCCGTAGTAGACGCCGCGGCCAGTCAGCTCGTCGAGCCCGGTCGCCTCCAGGCGCCGGTAGGACACGCCCGTCGCGACGACGAGTGCCCGTGCCTCGATCTCTCCCGAGCCGGCGAGGAGCACGGCGTGTACAGGCCCGCGCGTCTCCAAGCCCTCGACGGCGCGCGCGAGCACCATCTCGGCGCCGAAGCGCGAGACCTGGGCGACGGCGCGATGGGTGAGGTCGGAACCGGTCAGCCCCCGGGGGAACCCCAGGTAGTTCTCGATCGCCGCGCTCTGGCCGGCCTGGCCGCCGGGCGCCTCGCGCTCCACGACGACGGTGCTCAGACCTTCCGACGCCGCGTACACCGCCGCGGCCAGCCCCGCCGGCCCGCCGCCCACGATGCACAGGTCGTACAGCGGCTGCTCGGCGCGGGTACGCAGGCCGAGAGCGCCGGCGAGATCGAGCGTCGACGGTGACCGAAGAGGGTCGCCGTCCGGGACGAGCACCAGCGGCAGGTCGTCCGCCGTCGCGTCGGCCAGGTCGCGCAGCCGCCGGGCCTTGGCGTCGCGCTCGATGTCGTACCAGCGGTAGGGCACGTGGTTGCGGGCGAGGAACGTCTTGATCTCGTGGCTGCGGTCGGACCACCGGTGCCCGATCACCTGCACGTCGGAGGTGTGGTCGGGGTTGGCCTGCTGCCAGTCGCCGAGCAGGTCGTCGACGACGGGATACAGCCGTTCCTCCGGTGGATCCCACGGCTTGAGCAGGTAGTAGTCCAGGCCGATGTCGTTGATCGCCTTGATGGCAATGTCCGTGTCGGCGTACGCCGTCAGCAGCAGGTACTTCGCGTCCGGCGCATGGGTCCGGGCCTGCTCGAGCATCTCGATGCCGGTCATCTCCGGCATCCGCTGGTCGCAGGCGATCAACGCCACCGCTTGGTTGCGCAGTGCGAGCTTGGTGAGCACGGCCAGCGCCTGCTCCCCGGACGTCGCCTTGACGATGCGGTAGTCAGCCCCGTAGCGGCTGCGCAGATCCCGGGAGATCGCCGCGGAGACCATCGGATCGTCGTCGACGGTCAGGATGGTCGGTTTGCTCACAAGACTCATCCTTCGAGCGGAGACGGCTCGTCAGCATAGCTGCGGCATCCCCGACATCGGCAG
>JACDBJ010000109.1 GCA_013695005.1 Pseudonocardiales bacterium | reverse complement strand
CCGGGCGTGCAGTAGCCGCACTGCAGACCGTCGTGCGCGGCGAGCGCCCGCTGCACGGGGTGGCTGCCGCCGAGCCCTTCGACGGTGGTGACCGACCGGCCGTCCAGCGCGGCGCAGGGGAGCAAGCAGCTCACCATCGGCGTGCCGTCGACCTGCACGGTGCACGCCCCGCAGACGCCCGCGCCGCAGACCAGCTTGGTGCCGGTCAGGCCGAGGGTCTCCCGGAGCATCTCGACGGTGGACTCGTCGGCGTCGGCGTCCAGCGTGCGCCCCTCGCCGTTGACCTTGACCTGCACGGTTCCCCCTCGGTTCTGACGTGCTGACATTCAATCTGCATAATGTCAGGCCGTCAAGTGGAGGTGTCGCGCCTAGGCGGCGCCGCAGGCCTGCTCGAGGGACGTCGGTGCCGGCGACACCTGGGGCGCTGCGCTTGTCCGGCCGTTGGGTGATGTGCGGGTCGAGGACGGGACGCCGGGCGGTCCGGTTCGCTGCTCGATGACGTCGCGGACGACCTGCCGCATGTAGTCGAAGTTCGGACGCCCGATGTCGAAGCGCCCGTTGGGCTCGTTGGGATCGGGCAGGTTCGGATCGAAGGCGACGCTCTCCAGCTGGCGCCCCTTCGTGTCGTCAGGCACCGACGCCAGCGCCCGCAGGACGTCCTGCGGGATGTTGGTGGACAGGCTGTCGGTCGCCGCCGTGGCCACCGCCTGGAAGTTGCGCAGCACGTCGATCGGGCTCTTCTGGTCGACGAGGTACTGGATCAGGCAGCGCTGGCGACCCATCCGGTCGTAGTCGGAGGAGTTCGTACGTGAGCGCGCGTACCACAGCGCCTGCTCGCCATTGAGGTGCTGGCGGCCGGCCGGGATGTAGCCAGAGGGTCGGCGCACCTCACCGAACGGGCCGATGCCGCCCACCGGGATGGGGTTCGGACCCACGTCGACGTCGAGCCCACCGAGCGCCTCGATGATCGAGGCGAACCCCTGCATGTTGATCTCGACGTAATAGTCGAGGTTCAGGCCCAGCATGGAGCCGACCGACGACGTCAGCAGGTTCAGCCCCGGATCGCCGCTGGGCGCGGCCGGCGCGAGCTGGGGATTCTCCTTGCCAAAGGTGTAGACCGCGTTGAGCAGGTCGTTGAAGCCGTTGGGGTAGCGCTCGTCCATCGGCGAGCCCGGCGGGAACTGGGCGGACTCGAGGTTGCGAGGCAGGCTGAACAGGGTGGTGCGCCCGCTGCGGGTGTCGATGCTGGCGACGACCATGGTGTCGGTCCGGGTGCCGATGCGGTCCGGGCCGGCGTCGCTGCCGATGAGCATGACGTTGATCCGAGGCTTGGCGATCGCCGCGGTGTCACTGCTGGTGGTCGAGTTGGGGAACAGCGCGTTGAGCAGGTTGCGCTGCGAGTTCGCGAGGTACGCGCCGTAGCCGAAGGGCGTGATGACCGCGAGGCAGAGCACCAGCACGACGAGCGCCCCGACTGCTCGGTGTCCACCGTCGAGGCGGCGCGGCCTAGCCAGGTAGTAGGTGCGCAGGATGACCGCCACCCAGAGCAGCGCCAGCACAGCGCAGCTGATGATCACGATCCGCAGCACGCGCGTCGAGAACACGTACTCCAACAGCCCGGACTTGGGGATCTGCAGCAGGAAGATCGCCGCTCCGCCGAGCAGCACGAAGCTGCCGAGGATGACGAAGCCGGCGCGGCGGCGCAGCAGTACGTGACCGGAGCCAGGCAGCACCGTGGCGGCCAGCGTGATCAGCAGGGCGGCGCGCAGGGTCCGGGGCCGGCGCGGCGGAACGACGGCGGGTGGACGCGGGGGCGCGCCAGATCGGGCCGGCGGTGGGCCGAACCTCCGCAGCGGCGGCGGCACACGAACCGGCGTCGCGGGGCGGTACTGATCCACCGAGTGAGGCTCCCTCGTCTGTCGCCGACGTTTCGTTCACCGTCCCACGACGGCCCCGGTCCCGCTCCGCGTCGTCGCGCTCCGCCTCGCTGCGGGCGTTGGCTTCAAGATGCTCTTTATACCGCAGGCCCAAATCATGATCTTCAGGTCGGGGGCCAGGTCGCCCCTGGTTAGGGCATATGTCCTAGCCGCCTCCGACCGGTGAACGGCGGCGGCCTCATGGGCTGGGCAAAGGTCTGGCGACAAAGTGACATGTGCACATATAATATCTACGCATATAACTGGATGCATGAGAGGGAACCAGGCGACATGTGGAAGTTCGAGCACACCGAGACGACCGCCGCGACCGCCGAGCAGCTCTGGGCGCACTACGCCGACCCGCCCCGCTGGCCGGAGTGGGACCACGAGGCGGCACAC
>JACDBJ010000323.1 GCA_013695005.1 Pseudonocardiales bacterium | reverse complement strand
GTCGTCGTCAAGCCGACGCATGGCGTCGTCGACCTGGTCCCCCCACTGTGTCACCGGTAGTCGCCGTTCCCGTTGTGCCCGGCCACCGGTGGGCTGGACAGTCCGGCGAGCACGGCGTCGCAGGCCTTGGCCAGACGGGCGACGATCGTGCTCGCCGCCACCCGCTCCAGGCTGGCGATCTCCTCGACCGGGAGGCCCACCATGTGATGCAACACGAGGGCGCGGCGCTCCGCGACGGACAGCACCTGCAGCTCGGCGAGCAACGAGTGGTTCTGCGGGTCGACCGCGACGATGTCGGTGGCGCCCGCGGGGCGAGACAGCCCGATGCGCCTGGCCAGCCGACCGGAGGCGCTGCGGCTGGTGCGAATGGCCGTCCAGCGGATCCAGCCGGTCGGGTCCGGGAGGCGGCGAACCGCCGACCAGCGCGGCCACGCCCGCGCGAAGGCGTCCTGGACGACGTCATGAGCCAGGCTGTCGTCGAGCGTCACGGTGAACAGCTCGCTGACCAGGCGCTGGTAGTTCGACTCCATGAAGGCGCCGAACTCCGCACGTGGGCTGCCTGGATACGCGCCCGCGAAGGACGGATCGACCACCGTCAGGTGGTCATCGATCACCGCGGCCATCTGTCGACCTCCCCGGGGGTCTTGGCGCCGTGGACGACAACACCGGACCCTGTGGCCGATGCCACCCTCGCGCCCACGTGACCGACGCTGAAACGCCGCCGGTACCTGTATGAAGCCTGTCGAGAATACCGCCAGGCGTGTTACACCGTTGGCCGCGTCTCTGCGTCCATCTGGCGCAACGCGGGGCGCCATCCCGACTGCGCAGACCAGCGCAACATTCGAGCCCACGCCGGCTTCAACCACGCCTGCTCGGCATCGCTCTGCACAGCCAGCGCAGCGTACTCGGCCCGTGCATCCTCGTCGGACCGCAGCCAGTCACGCAGCAGCAGGGCGAAACGCCAGGCGGCCGATCCGACGACCCGTACGTGCAGCTCCGCGGGCCGGCCGGGGTCCGCAGCGGCGTGCACGCGCTTGCGCCACTGGGCGGGGTCGGGGTCGAAGGAGCGCGGGATGTCGGAGGTGACCTCTGCGACCCGGGGGAACCCGACGGCGTCCAGTGCCGCGCCTACCCCGTCCCCCGCGGCGAGCGACGGCACCGACAGCTGCAGGTCGACGACGTCTCGTGCCGGCACGCCGGGCACCGCCGTGGGGCCGACGTGGTCGATCTGCTGCACGTGGTCACCGACGACGGCCGCGACCCTGGCGGCGAGCCGGGCCGACGCCGCCGACCACTCCGGGTCCGGCGCGACGATCCGGGGAAAGCCCTCGTCGGCCGGCTCACGCAGCCGGAGGTTGGACTCGAACGGCACCAGCCGCCGGTCCCACAGCCGGTCGACCTCGGCCAGCAATGCTGCCTCGGACCGACTGTTGTCCAGCCACACGTCGCACGCCGCGCGCCGGACAGGCTCGTCGGCCTGCGCCGCGATCCGAGCACTGACGTCGGCGTCGGTCATGCCGCGCTGGGCGACCAGCCGGCGGGTTCGCTTATCGGCCGTGGCGCCCACCCCGATGACGAGCTGGAACGCCGCACCGAGCTTATTCTCCACGAGCAACGGGATCTCCTGCACCACGACCGCGTCGGGCTCCGCGGCGGCCAGCAGCTCCGCGCTGCGGGCGGCCACCCTGGGGTGGACGATCGCGTTGAGCCGCGCGAGAGAAGCCGGGTCGGAGAACACCCGCGCCGCCATCCCCGGCCGGTCGAGCTCGCCATCCGGCCCGACCACGTCAGGCCCGAAGGCAGCGACGACCTCGGCGAGCCCGTCGCTGCCGCGGGCAACGACCTCCCGCGCCAGCTCGTCCGCGTCGATCCGGTAGGCGCCGCGCTGCGCCAGCCGGTCACCGACTGTCGACTTGCCGGCGCCGATCCCTCCGGTCAACCCGACGCGGAGCATTCTGGACGCTCAGGCGCCGCCCGAGAGCTTCTCGCGCAGGGCGGCGAGCTGCTCGTCGCTGGCCAGGGTGCCCCCGGTGCTGGCGCCGTCAGCGCTGGGCTTGTCGTCGGAGGTGAGCTCCGAGGCCTCGCCCGGCTCGGGGGCCGGCGGTGCCTCGGCGTCGGCCTCAGCGGCCTTCTTGACCTGCTTGATGTGCTGCTCGTAGCGGGTGTGCGCCTCGGCGTACTCCTTCTCCCAGTGCTCGCGCTGGGAGTCGAAGCCTTCCTGCCACTCCTGGGTGTCGACGTCGAAACCCTCGGGGTAGATGTAGTTGCCCGCGGTGTCGTACTCCGCGGACATGCCGTAGCGCGTCGGGTCGAACTCCGTCTCCGGGGTGATGCCCTCGTTGGCCTGCTTGAGCGAGAGCGAGATGCGGCGGCGGTCGAGGTCGATGTCGATGACCTTGACCATCGCGTCGTCGCCCACCTGCACGACCTGCTCGGGGATCTCCACGTGGCGCTCGGCCAGCTCGGAGATGTGCACCAGGCCCTCGATGCCCTCCTCGACCCGGACGAACGCCCCGAACGGCACCAGCTTGGTGACCTTGCCCGGCACGATCTGCCCGATCGCGTGGGTGCGGGCGTAGAGCCGCCACGGGTCTTCCTGGGTGGCCTTGAGCGAGAGCGAGACGCGCTCGCGGTCGAGGTCGACGTCGAGCACCTCGACGGTGACCTCCTGGCCCACCTCGACGACCTCGCTCGGGTGGTCGATGTGCTTCCAGGACAGCTCGGAGACGTGCACGAGGCCGTCGACGCCGCCGAGGTCGACGAACGCGCCGAAGTTGACCACCGAGGAGACCTGGCCCTTGCGGACCTGGCCCTTGGCGAGCTGGTTGAGGAACTCGCTACGCACCTCGGACTGGGTCTGCTCCAGCCACGCGCGGCGGGACAGCACGACGTTGTTCCGGTTCTTGTCCAGCTCGATGATCTTGGCTTCGATCCTCTTGCCGACATAAGGCTGCAGGTCGCGCACCCGGCGCATCTCGACCAGCGACGCGGGCAGGAACCCGCGGAGCCCGATGTCCAGGATCAGACCACCCTTGACGACCTCGATGACCGTGCCCTCGACCGGCTCGTCGGCCTCCTTGAGCGCCTCGATCGTGCCCCACGCGCGCTCGTACTGGGCGCGCTTCTTGGACAGGATCAGCCGACCCTCCTTGTCCTCCTTCTGGAGAACGAGGGCCTCGACGGACTCTCCGACCTTGACGACGTCAGCGGGGTCGACGTCGTGCTTGATCGACAGCTCGCGGGAGGGGATGACACCTTCGGTCTTGTAACCGATGTCCAGCAGGACTTCATCTCGGTCGACTTTGACGATCGTGCCTTCGACGATGTCTCCGTCATTGAAGTACTTGATCGTCAGGTCGATGGCGGCGAGGAAGTCGTCGCCGGTCCCGACATCGTTGATGGCGACCTGCGGGGTGGTCGGGACGGTCGTGGTATCGGTGGTCATGCGGCGGGTTGCTCCGGTATGGATGGACTGGGGACTCGGGACGGCGTAGAAACCTCCCTTTAATCCCCTGGACACAGCGATAAGGATCTCGGGCAACACGAATCACACCGCCTCTCGATCGTACGCGTCACCCGATCAGGGCGGCAACGCGGCCCCCGGTGCAAAATGCCGCCTGTGAGCCCCGATATGAGCCCCGATGCACGCCCCGGGGTCAGCGCAGAACGCCTGCTCGGGACCGTGGGAGTGGCGCGGCGGCCGGTGGACTCCGCGCAGTCCGCCGCGGCCAACCGTGCGTGGTGGGACGCCGATGCCGACGACTACCACCGAGAGCACGGCGAGGCGCTCGGCGCAGTGCAGTTCCTGTGGTGTCCGGAGGGCCTGTTGGAGGCGGACGCGCACCTGCTTGGCGACCCCTCGGAACTTCGTGGGCAGCGGGTGCTCGAGGTGGGTTGCGGGGCGGCGTCGTGCGGGCGTTGGTTGGCCACGCAGGGCGCCTCGGTGGTCGCCTTTGACCTGTCCACGGGCATGCTGCGGCACGCCGCCGTGCTGGCCGAGCTGACCGGCGTGCACGTGCCGCTGGTGCAGGCCGGCGCCGAGCAGCTGCCGTTCGCGGACGGGTCGTTCGACATCGCGTGCACGGCGTTCGGGGCGATCTCGTTCGTGGCCGACGCCGCCGCGGTGATGCGTGAGGTGGCGCGGGTGCTGCGGCCCGGCGGGCGATGGGTGTTCGCGGTGCAGCACCCGATGCAGTGGATGTTCTCCGACGACCCCGGTGAGGCCGGCCTGGTGGTGATCCAGTCCTACTTCGACCGCACGCCCTACGTGGAGATCGACGCCGACGGGCGGCCCACCTACGTCGCGCACCACCGGACGCTGTCCGACCGGGTGCGCGACATCGTTGCGGCCGGCCTGGTGCTGGAGGACGTCGTGGAGCCGGAGTGGCCCGACGGTCGCACGGAGGAATGGGGGCAGTGGTCGCCGATGCGTGGGGCGTTGCTGCCGGGCACCGCGATCTTCTGCTGC
>JACDBJ010000304.1 GCA_013695005.1 Pseudonocardiales bacterium | reverse complement strand
GTCGAGGGGTTCGTCGGGCGCGACCGCGGCTACCGCGGGCTTGGCTTCCTGTCCGCCGACGGGCTCCCGATCGGCGAGCTGGCGACCGTTCCGCTCGGCACGCCCTCGGCGACCGCCCGGGAGGTCATCGGCGACGGCTGGGCCATCGTGGTGGACGCGGACCAGCGTCCGCAGGGCTGGGTCCGGGTGGGTCAGCTCGCCGACGGGCCGGTCACCGCGGACTCGCTGACCGCAGGCGGCTCGCTGTACGACACCGAGGCAGGCTCGCTCCGCGGCGCCCTGGATGCGGCGTTGAGCTCGCCGTCCGGGCTGGGGGTCGCCGTCGACGCGGACGGTGCGGTGATCGGCTCGGTCAGCGCGGACGACGTTCTCGCGGTGCTCGACGACGCTCGGCACAGCGAGGTCAGGACGTGATTTGGGACTGGATCCCGCGTAACAGCGATCGAATCCTCGATCTCACCGGCACTCATCTGGCGCTCGCCCTGATCCCAGTGGTGCTCGGTCTGGCGCTGGCCATTCCGCTGGGGTGGCTCGCGAGCCGGTCGCGCCTGGCCAGGAACGTCCTGATCCCGGCGGGTGGGGTGCTCTACACGATTCCATCGCTGGCGCTGCTCGTAGTGCTCCCCAGCATCTTGGGTACCAAGATCCTCAATCCGGTCAACCTTGTGGTGGCGTTGACGATCTACACGGTTGCGCTGCTGATCCGCTCGGTGGCCGACGCGCTGTCCGCGGTGCCGCAGCATGTCACCGACGCGGCCACCGCGATGGGCTACCGAGCACCGCGCCGGTTCGCCGCCGTCGAGCTGCCGCTCGCTGTCCCGGTGCTGGTTGCGGGCCTGCGCGTTGCGACCGTGTCGAACGTGAGCCTGGTCAGCGTCGGCGCGCTGATCGGCGTCGGCGGGCTAGGTGAGCTCTTCACAGAGGGCTTCCAACGTTCCTTCTCGACCGAGATCATCACTGGTATCGGATTGATCGTGGTGCTGGCGCTGCTGGCGGACGGGCTGCTGCTCGTTGCCGGTCGGGTCCTCACGCCGTGGGCAAGGGTCGGCGCCATGGCCGCCGCTCGGGGGCCCGCATGAGCCTGATCACCGACGTCGTCTCCTGGCTGAGCGACTCCACACACTGGAGCGGCGCGGGCGGTGTGCCGGCCCGGGTCGTCGAGCACCTCGGTTACACCGGGCTCGCGGTTGCCGCTGCCGCTGTGGTGGCCGTCCCCCTCGGTGCGCTCATCGGCCACACCGGACGCGGCGGGCTGGTGGTTGTCGGCCTCGCCAACGGTCTGCGTGCGCTTCCCGAGCTGGGGCTGCTCACGCTGCTGGTGCTCGGGATGGGCATCGGGCTGGTGCCGGTGACGCTGGCGCTGGTGGTGCTCGCCGTCCCACCCCTGCTCGCCGGCACCTATGCCGGCGTGCGCAACGTCGACCGGGCGACCGTTGACGCCGCGACGGGCATGGGGATGACTGGCCGGAAGGTGCTGTGGCACGTCGAGCTGCCGAACGCGCTGCCTCTGATCCTCGGCGGGCTGCGCGCCGCTACCCTGCAGGTCCTCGCCACGGCAGCGATCGCCGCCTACGTCTCGCTGGGCGGGCTCGGCCGATACTTGATAGACGGGCTGGCCGTCAATGACTACCCGCAGGTCGTTTCCGGCGCCGCGCTGATCGCGGTGCTCGCCCTCCTGTTGGAAGGCGTGCTCGCGATCGTTCAGCGGCTGGCCATTTCCCCTGGCCTTCGTCCCGCTGTGAACCACGGGACGCGTTCGATGCTCGGAGCTGTTCCGCAACTCGTAGGATGTCGGAGATGAAGCGATCACTCGCCGCCATGGCCGCGGTCATGGCGCTGGCAATGGTGGCCGGCTGTGGGTCGAGCGACCCGCTGTCGTCCAGCCCGAGTTCGGCCGCGCCGACGGACGCCGTCGTCGTCGGCTCGGCGAACTTCCCCGAGAGCCAGCTGCTCGCCGAGATCTACTCGCAGGCGTTGGTGACCAAGGGCGTCAAGGTCGACAAGAAGCTCAACATCGGTGCACGCAAGGTCTATCTTGCGGCGCTGAAGGATGGCTCCATCGACTTGATTCCGGAGTACACCGGCAACCTGCTCTTCGAACTCAAGCCGGACGCGACGCAGACGACCCAGGACGACGTCTACGCCGCGCTGAAGGCAGCGCTTCCGTCGGACCAGTCAGTGCTGGAGAAGGCTCCCGCGGAGGACAAGGACGGCTTTGTGGTCACCCAGGCCACCGCGCAGAAGTACAATGCCAAGTCGATCGCCGACATCGCACCCAAGTGCGGCGAGATCACCTTCGGTGGCTTCCCCGAGTTCGCCCAGCGCACATACGGCGTCAACGGGCTGGCAAAGAACTACAACTGCACGCTCAGGGGCTTCACGCCGCAGACGACCGGCAAGCTGATCGTTGACGGGCTCAACAACGGCTCGATCCAGGCCGGTGACGTCTTCACGACGGACCCGGCGATCAAGGCGAACAACTTCGTCGTACTCGAGGACCCGAAGAACAACTTCCCAGCGGCGAACATCGTTCCGTTGATCCGCACCAGCAAGGCCAGCGACACCGTCAAGAAGGTGCTCGACGCGATCTCGGCCAAGCTGACCACCGCCGGCTTGCTGGACCTCAACGTCAAGCTGGACGGTCCGGACAAGCCCAACCCGGATGTGGTGGCGAAGGAGTGGCTGCAGGCCAACGGCCTGCTGTAATCGCGTCGGTCTAGCGCGCGCCGCTCCCCCTGGGAGTCACCATGCGGGGGGAGCGGCACGCTGGACCGATGCCCTAGTCTGATCTCTTGCGCGGCGACATTGTGGTCTCCACTTGGGCTTGTAACGGTGTACTCCCAGTGACAGGCTGCCTGCGTCGAGCGCACGAGCCGTCCGACCCCAGGGGGTCCCCTGTTGGCAGAGCTTGAGCCACGTAATTTTCTGCAGCC
>JACDBJ010000303.1 GCA_013695005.1 Pseudonocardiales bacterium | reverse complement strand
ACCCGGTACACACCCTCCGGCAGCCGGACGCTCGCGGCCGGCGCTACGGTGCTCGGGCTGCTTCAGCGGCTGCGGCCGGATCCGGCGTCTGCCGACCCGGCGGCGTCCCGCCGATCGGGTGTAGCGCGCTGCTCCGTCCGGCGGAGGCGAACTCACGATACGTAGTTCCGCGAGGCGTGTAGGTAGTTGCTTGGGGGGATGGCCGTAGGCACCCCGGAGAACGTAGTGGGCCGAACCATTGAACCGTCCCGGCGATGCCGAGAAGCATTGCGCTTGCTGGAAACCTCGGCTGCTGAACCCGGCGCCAGGTCGATTCGGCAGTCAGAGGAGCAGAGAGATGGGACCTTCGGCGGAGAACACCTTCCGCCTCGATCGTCTCTCTGTCACAGGTACCGATTCTCAGGAGGACAACATGTTCGAAGACCAGCACGTCGAGCTGCTGCCCGAGCGCACCGTCATGACCTGTTGTGGCGGCGGAGGCGGCGGAGGCGGCGCAGGCGGTAACGGCGGTAACGGCGGTAACGGCGGCATCTCGCTAGCCCTGCTCAACGTCAACCTCTTGGGCACCCAGAGCAACGGTGGCGCCAACGGCGGCGCCGGTGGCGCCGGTGGCGCTGGCGGTGGCGGTGGCTGATAGCTGACCGGTGGCGGTTACGCCACTGAACGGAACTGAAGGGAGGGGTGGCCGGCTCTCGGTCGCCCCTCCCTCAGGTTCAGATTCAGGTCCAACCGAGAGGGCCTCGCCATGACCACGGACCAAGGAGTGCTCGAGCACCCGAACGCCGCGGCGCCTGGCGTGCACCAGCTGGCCGAGGGCACCGAGCTGATCGGCGAGTACCAGGGATCCGGCTTCAAGGAGCCCAAGTACCTGGTCCGCAGGTCCGACGGGCAAGTCATGCAACTGCCGCACCTGCTGTACCGGGTGGCCGAATCGCTCGACGGCAGTCGCGACGACGAGCAGGTGGCGAGCCGGTTCAGCGCGGAGACCGGGCAGGAGCTGACCGCCGAGGAGATCTCGTTCCTCGTCGAGGAGCGGCTGCGACCGGTCGGGATCGTGGCTGCGCCGGACGGTGGCGAGACGTCGAACCCGGTCAAGTCCGACCTCCTGCTGGCGCTGCGCTACCGCGTCGGGGTCGTACCCGCGCGCATCGTGTGGCGCATCGCCGGCGTCTTCCGACCGTTCTTCTGGCCGGCGATCGTCGTCGCCGCGTTGGTAGGATTCGTCGCTCTCGACGTGTTGATCATCGCGCGGGGTGATGTGCTGGGCCAGCTCGTGTCCAGCGCGGAAGCGCTGATCTACCAACCCGCGCTGACGCTCGCCGTGATCGCCCTGACGCTGCTCGGTGGGATGTTCCACGAATGCGGGCACGCCGCCGCCTGCCGCTACGGCGGCGCAAGACCCGGGAACATGGGCATCGGGCTGTACATCGTGTGGCCCGCGCTCTACACGACGGTGACCGACGCCTACCGGCTGGACCGGCGCGGGCGGCTGCGCACCGACCTCGGAGGCGTCTACTTCAACGCGATCTTCATCGCCGGCCTCAGCCTGGTCTACCTGCAGACCGGGTCGGCATGGCTGCTGCTCGTGATCGTCCTGCTGCACGTCGGGACCGCATGGCAGTTCCTGCCCTCGATCCGGCTCGACGGCTACTACATCCTCGCCGACCTGGTCGGGGTGCCGGACCTGTTCAGCTACCTCGGTCCGGTCCTGAAGAGCGCGATCCCCGGCCGCCCGACCCATCCACGCGTCCGAGAGCTCAAGCCGTGGTCGCGGCGGATCATCGTGCTGTGGGTAGCTCTGGTCATCCCGACGTTGGCGTTCTACCTCGTGGTGTTCCTGTTGCTCGCGCCTCGGATCCTGCCGGTGGTGTGGGACGGAGTGCTCGAGCTGCTGACCGCGGTCGACGCCGCCGCGCGCGCCGGAGAGGTGGCGACCACCACGCTCGGGGTCTTCCAGCTCGTCCTGCTGCTGCTGCCATGGCTGGGCACGGTGCTGATCACCGCCATGATCGGCGGCATGCTGCGCAGGCACGCCGTCGCCCGGTGGGGACGCGGACGGGTCCGCGCCGGGACCTGGAGCTCGGTCCGGCTCTACGCGGCATGGGCCGCCGTGGGTGGGCTCGCCGTCGCACTGGTGGCTCGGGTGGCGCACGTCGCCGCGACGCTGCCGCCGTCGGCGGGTGAGACGCGGCTGAGCGACAGCGCGTTCGGCGTACTGACCCTCGGTTGGGACTCCGCGCCCAGTGTGGGCGTCGGCGAGCTCGCATTCCGTGCCCAGCTCGCGGGTTACGCCCAGCTCACCGGAGCCTTCGACCGGCACGGCGACGTGCTCGCCGGCGCTCGTGAGCTCGCGGTGCTGGCGTGCGCGGTACTGCTCGGTTGCCTGCTGGTCCTCGCCGCGACCAGGCGACTACGGCCGATCACCGTCGCCATCCCGCTGGTGGCCGCCGCCGCGATGGGTCCAGCGGTGGCAGCACTCGGCACGCTCGCCCCCGCACTGGTCGGGGTGGCCTGGATGGCGCTGGGCGCCGTTGCGCTGCGACTGGGCGGCCGCCGGCCGGTAGTGGTGGTCTTCGCGGTGGTTGCGTTCGCGGCGGGGCTGGCCACGGCACCGCTGCTCCTGGTGCCGCTCGCCGTCGGGGCCGGGGTCATGATCGTGCGCGGCGAGCTGTTCGCCGGTCGGCCCCGAAGCTGGCGGCTGATCGCGGTGGCAGCGGCGGCACTCGTCGCGGTGCTCGCCCTCGGAGTGACCACCGGCGGCGGGGTGACCGTGCTGGACGGTCCGGAACGCGACGTGCTGCTGTTCGTCGCGATCCTGGTCGTCGCGGGCGGCCTTGCCGTGCGCCGCCTCCGGTCGGCAGGGTTCGCGGCGGCATCGGTCGCCCTGGTGGCTGCGTTGCCCAGCTCGGCTGCCGCACTGCCGCTGCTGGTCGTCGCCGTCGTGCTGCTCGCCGTCTTCCTGATCGACGCGCTGCTCAGCGCACCCGTGGCGCAGCGTCCACATCCGCTGCTGCGGGCGTCGCTGGCCGTGCCGTGCTTCGTGGTCGCGGTGGTCGGGGCGATGCTGCTGCCGGCGGCGATTCCCTCCTCGCAACCACTAGCAGGCTTCGCACTGGCGCCGTCGTCACCGCCACTCGCCGCGCCGTCGTCACCGCTACTCGCCGCACCGGCGGCACCCGGGGCCGGCACACCAGGCTCCGGTGCCCCACCGC
>JACDBJ010000296.1 GCA_013695005.1 Pseudonocardiales bacterium | reverse complement strand
GTGCTGGTGGACCTGGCCGCGTCGCCGGGGTTCTCCGACGAGAGCGCGCGGGTGTACCTGGCCCGGGAGCTCTCACCGGTGCCACGGCCGCAGGGCGAAGACGAGGAGGCCGACCTCGAGCTCGGCTGGTGGGCGCTGGCCGACGCGGTCCGCGGCGTGTTCGCCGGCGAGATCGTCAACGCCGCCACGGTGTCGGGTGTGCTCGCTGTGCACGCGCTACGGACCGGGACTGGGGCTGTCCGCCCGGTCGGTGCGCCGTGGCCGCTGCGACCGACCGCGTTCGCCGCCCGCAAAGCCAACGGGTGACGGCGGTGGCGTCGAACGTGGCCGCGGTGCAGGCGCCGGCGGTGTTCCAGGCCTTCCTGGACCACCTCGTCGTGGAGCGCGGCGCGGCGGAGAACACCATGCGCTCCTACCGCCGCGACCTCGCCCGCTATGCCGAGCACCTCGCCGCGCTCGGCATCGGCGACCTCGCCGCGGTGGCCGAGCGCGACGTCGTGGCGTTCGTCGTCGGACTGCGCGAGGGCAGCACCGAGCGCCCGCCGCTGGCTGCCATCTCGGTCGCCAGGACACTGGCCGCCGTCCGGGGTCTGCACCGATTCGCCCACCGCGAGGGCACCGTTCCGGTGGACGTGGCCAGAGAGGTCCACCCGCCCGCCGCGCCGCGCCGGCTGCCCAAGGCGCTGCCGCTGTACCGCGTCGAGCAACTGATCGAGGCGTGCGAGGGGCCCGAGCCGGCCGGGCTGCGCGACCGCGCCCTGCTCGAGCTGCTCTACTCGACCGGCGCGCGGATCTCCGAGGCGATCGGGCTCGACGTCGACGACATCGACGCCGACGGCCGCACCGTGCTGCTCGCAGGCAAGGGCGGCAAGCAGCGCATCGTGCCGGTCGGGCGGCCTGCGCTCGCCGCGCTGCAGGCCTACCGGGTACGAGCCCGCCCGGCGCTCGCCCAGCGCGGCCGCGGCACCCCGGCGCTATTTCTCAACGCCCGCGGGGCGCGGCTGTCCCGGCAGAGCGCGTGGAACGCGCTGCGCGACGCCGCCGAGCGCGCCGGGGTCACCGAGCCCGTGTCGCCGCACACCCTGCGGCACTGCTTCGCCACCCACCTGCTCGAAGGCGGCGCGGACATCCGCGTGGTGCAGGAGCTTCTCGGGCACGCCTCAGTCGCCACGACGCAGGTGTACACGCTGGTCACCGTGGACTCGCTGCGCGAGGTCTACGCCCTGTCCCATCCCCGCGCCCTCGGCTGACCTTGGCAGCCGTACCGTGACGCCGTGCGAATCCAGCGGCGCCTGCTGACCCTGGTCACGCTGAGCGTGGTCGGCGTGCTGACAGCAGGCTGTGGAGGCATCTCGATCACGGGCTCCGGGTCGGGTACGGGCTCGGACGGCGCCAACGTCGAGGAGCTCGAGCAGACCTACCGCGAGCCTGTGAGCCGGCTGGTCCTCGACTCGGACTCCGGCACGGTCGACCTGAGCGCCGGGCCGGACGGCGCGGCGAACGTCAAGCAGCGGTTGCGCTGGGACCAGACGAAACCCGAGGTCACCGTCGCCGTCGAGGACGACACGCTGCGGGTCACCGCCCGCTGCCCGCGCCAGAACAACCGCTGCGAGGTCGGCTTCACCATCACGCTGCCGGCAGCCACCGTGGTGGAGGCGACGACAGGTGCCGGGTCGGTGGAGGCCACCGGCTTGGCCGGTAACCAGCGGCTGGTCACCTCCGCCGGCAGCGTCACCGCGGCCGACCTGAACGCCAAGACCGTCGACGCCCGCACCAGCGCGGGCAGCATCGAGCTGGGCTTCGCCGGCGCGCCGCAGGCGGTGACCGCGGAGTCGACGGCAGGCAGCGTGGAGATCACCGTGCCGCGTGACGCCACCCGCTATCGGGTCGACGCGGACACCACCGCCGGGCGCCGCACCGTGGACGTCGCCACCGACGACGCGAGCGAGCGCACCATCCGGGCGCGGAGCACCGCGGGCAGCGTCACCGTCCGCTACGTGGGATAGCGCCGCTTCGTGCGTGTTGACGCAGGCGGGCCACATCCGACCGGTAACATCGGCCCTCGGCGAGGCGCGTTGCTGTCGGGGGCGCGTGACACCTAGCCTGGCTCGCCTGGAAGTGCTACGGAACAGACCGGAGCCCGCATGTCCAGACCGCGGCCCAACCCCCGACAGGCTGCATTCGACGACCACGAGCGCGACGATCCTGGGGGTAAGCACCGCTTGAAGGCTCCAGAGCCGCCACCGCTGACCGAACATGGTCCGGCGCGGGTCATCGCGGTGGCGAACCAGAAGGGTGGCGTCGGCAAGACAACGTCGACGATCAACCTGGGTGCTGCGCTGGCCGAGTACGGCCGCAAGGTGCTGTTGGTCGACTTCGACCCGCAGGGTGCGCTGTCGGTCGGCCTCGGCGTTCAGCCACACCAGCTCGATCGGACCATCCACAACCTGCTCATGGACCGCAACACCACCATCGACGACGTCATCATGAAGACCAACGTCGCCGGCATGGATCTGCTGCCCAGCAACATCGACCTGTCCGCTGCCGAGGTGCAGCTGGTCACCGAGGTCGGCCGCGAGCAGGCGCTCGGACGGGCGATCAGGCCCGTCCTCGATCAGTACGACATCGTGCTGATCGACTGCCAGCCCTCGCTCGGTCTCCTCACGATTAACGCGCTGTCTTGCTCGGACCAGGTGCTGATTCCGCTGGAGTGCGAGTTCTTCAGCCTCCGGGGCGTCGCCCTGCTCATCGACACCATCGACAAGGTCAAGGATCGGCTCAACCCCGACCTGTCGATCGTCGGGATCCTGCCGACGATGTACGACCCGCGCACGCTGCACACCCGCGAGGTCAAGGCCCGCGTGATGGAGGCGTTCGGAGAGCTGGTCTTCCACACGGTGATCAACCGGACGGTGCGTTTCCCGGAGACCACCGTGGCCGGCGAGCCGATCACGACATGGGCCCCGACCTCGGCCGGCGCGACGGCGTACCGGGCGCTGGCCCGTGAAGTGATCGCCCGGTGACGCTGGTCCTCGATCCACCCGGTCCGCTGGCCGCGCCCGTCGTCGAGGCGGCGCGGCCGCGTTTCACCGTCAAGCTGGACAATTTCTCCGGCCCGTTCGACCTGCTGCTGCAGCTCATCGGCCGGCACGAGATGGACGTCACCGACGTTGCGCTGCACACCGTCACCGACGACTTCATCGCGCACACCAGGGCTCTGGCCGAGTCCGGCGCGGCCGCCGAGCTGGACGAGATCAGCGAGTTCCTGCTGATCGCCGCGACGCTGCTCGACCTCAAGACCGCACGGCTGCTGCCCGGCGCCGACGTCGAGGACGCCGAGGACCTCGCGCTGCTCGAAGCCCGCGACCTGCTGTTCGCCCGACTGCTGCAGTACCGGGC
>JACDBJ010000284.1 GCA_013695005.1 Pseudonocardiales bacterium | reverse complement strand
GCTCGGGACGGGCCGCTGACCCACCCCGATGTGGGGTTGCCGGGCGGCGCTACCAGCGCCGGGCGGCGTGTCGGGGGCGCCGTTCCGGCGGCGCGGGAGTGATCGCGAGTGGTCGGCGTGGCTCCGGGACGTGCACGACGTCGTGCGCAAGCTCCCGCGGGCGCCGGCCGCGGCGCAGCAGCGACAGCAGGCCGACGATCCCGAAGACAGCCGCGAAGAACACCACTGCCGCGGTGCCCATCTGAACGCCGAGCGAGGCGCCGGTGGGGTTGGCGCCGGCCAGGGCGGGCTGCCCCGACGCAGGCGCCGGCGGCTCGGGGAGCGCCGAGTAGTCGACCAAGCCGGTGCTCTCCAGGTACTCGTGATGCCGGCCGACGAACGTCGCAGTCGTCACCGCGAGCTTGCGGACCAGCTCGTTGCGGGTGCCGGCCCGGACCTGCGAGACCAGCGGCAGCACCTTGCCGTGCGCGGCCCGCAACCGGTTGACCGCGACCATGTCGTAGTCCGAGCCGGACGCCGAGGAGATGTCACTCATCCAGCCCTGCTGTTCCTCGCTGGGCAGGTTGGGCACTACGACGTTGAGCTTCGCCGCGGTGTCGCGGACGAGGCCGTCGAGCTCGGTGTGCTCGGCCGCGATCTTGGCGCCGATCTCGCGAACCCGCTGGCTGCTGGCTCGTTGCAGCATCTCCTGGCCGGTGGGGATCTCCCACAGGCCGGCCAGGCGCACCTTCACCAGCAGCTCGCGGTCACCGGGGCCGAGCGGGCCGGACTGGGTCTGCACCCAGCCGTCCGGCACACCTCCGGCGCCGGACTCCGCGCGCCAGGACTGGAACACCGCGGTCCCGACGGCGGCGATCACCGCGACGGCAAGTGCCCAGCGCACGGTTCGAGGGATATGGGACAGCACGGCGGGGAGCCCTTTCTACCGATCTTGCGGGGAGCGTCAGACATCAGACGAGGTCGAACTGCTCGCAGTGCACACGGGGAGCGGGGATTGCGAGCTCTGTCAGCTCCGCCAGCACGCTGTCGACCAGCGCGGGCGGGCCGCAGACGAAGTAGTCGAGCTGGTTACGCCGGAACGGTCCTGGCAGCACGGCGGCGAGTAGCCGGGCGTCGACCTCGCCGACGAAGCCGCTCCAGCCGGGAAGGGGTCGCCGCAGCACCTCCACGACGGTGAGGTCGAGCTGCCGGCGCAGCTGCGCAAGCTCCGCGCGGAACAGCAGCTCCTCAACCATGCCGGCGACGACGATCAGCCGGTGCGGCCGCCGGTCGCCGCGGTGGGCAAGCGTGCGCAGCATGCTCATCATCGGCGTGATGCCCACCCCGCCGGCGATCATGACCAGGCCGGTGGCGGCGCGGAAGTCCACGGTGAACGACCCGTGCGGCCCGTCGAGCCACACCGGGCTGCCGGGGCGCAGCCGTCGCAGTGTCGAGGTGAAGTCGCCGCTGTGCCGGATGGTGAACTCCGGGCTGTGGCCGGCGTGCGCGCCAGAGGCCATGGTGAACGGGTGCTCCTGCGCGGCGAGCGAGCGGTCCAGCCGGAGCCAGGCGAACTGGCCGGGCGCGAACTCGAGGCTGGGGCTGTCCACGGCATGCCGCCCGCCGCGGGCCTGCAGGACGACGGTGCTGACCGTGTCGTTCTCCGGCCGCACCTCGCGCACCAGGTACTCCGAGCCCCGGCCGAACGCCGGACGCCACGCCCAGCGGTAGGCGAGCACGCCCAGTGCCAGGGCGGCGAGCAGCACGAACAGGGTGCGCATGCCGAGGTCCTGGATCAGGTGGTTGAGCCAGAACACGTGCAGCCCGGACAGCACGAGCACCGCGCCGGCCAGTGCGACGTGCAGCCAGCGCCACACCTCGTAGCGGTGCCGCAGCCGGTGCCGCAGTACGGCCAGCGCCACCAGGCCGCCGAGGGCGAGCGTGGCGGCCGTGCCGGCGCGTCCACTGGCCGGTGCGTCGGTGTCCAGCAGCGCCACGTTGGCGGGGTTGCTCGCCACCACGAACGCGATGTGCGCGAGCACCAGGATGGCGACGACCACACCTAGGCAGCGGTGCACCCCGAGCACGCCGTCGATGCCGAAGGCGCTGGTCAGCGATCTGAGCCGGGACGGAAGAACGGCGGTGCAGACCAGTGCGGACAGGGCCAGCAGCCCGGTCAGCACTGAGAGTTCCATCCACAACGACCCAGGCTCGTCCGAGCCAAGGCGCAGCAGCACCGGGGCGAGCAGGGCCGCACCCAATGCGGCCGACCACACCCCTCGTGCCAGCTGATGTCGCATGCCGAGGACCGTAGGGAGGGCGCGCTCAGCGAGGTTACGTTTATGAGAAGCGGACTCGGCATCGGGGCGGCGTGACGCGGCGAGCGGGCCAGGATTACTCCGAACCCCGCACGGATTGCTCCGGTTGCCTGGTAACGCTCTCACTGCGTGTGAGGATGAGCTGCCCGCTGCGGTCAGCGCTCCCGGCCGCCCGCTGGCCGGGGTTGATCTCCCCATATCCGCGTTGGCAAACGGCCACCTACGGCATGTGAAGAGGCGAGATCCCCTCTGCTGTCTCGTGGCCGGTAGCGTGAGGACCGGAATAGGAGTCAGGCGCGGGACGCGCCCATACCGGCAGATTCACGGCGACGCTCGGGCGCGGCAACAGGGTGATCCCCGATCTCACTGCGGCCCTATGCTGCCGTCGGCCAATTTGCTCGGGGAGGAACGAAAGACCATGACCAAGTTCGTCTACGCCTTCGCTGAGGGCAACCGGGACATGAAGGACCTGCTCGGCGGCAAGGGCGCCAACCTCGCCGAGATGACCAATCTCGGGCTGCCCGTACCGCCCGGGTTCATCATCAGCACCGAGGCGTGCAGGGCGTACCTGGAGCACGGCAGCGAGCCACCCGAGCTGGAGGCCGAGGTCGCGCAGCACCTGGAAGACCTGCAGAAGATGACGGGTAAGCGCCTCGGCGACGGCGCGGACCCGTTGCTGGTCTCGGTCCGTTCCGGGGCGAAGTTCTCCATGCCGGGGATGATGGAGACCGTCCTGAACGTCGGCCTCAACGACTCGTCGGTCAACGGGTTGGCCGCGGTGGCCAACGACGAGCGGTTCGCGTGGGACTCCTACCGGCGCCTGATCCAGATGTTCGGCAAGACCGTGCTCGACATCCCGGGTGAGGCCTTCGACGAGGTGTTCGACGTCGTGAAGGCGGACAAGGGCACCGAGAACGACCTCGACCTCGACGCGTCTGACCTGCAGACCATGGTCGAGAGCTTCAAGGGGGTCGTGCGCAAGCACACCGGGCGCGAGTTCCCCCAGGACCCGACCGAGCAGCTGCAGCTAGCGATCCGCGCGGTGTTCGACTCGTGGACCGCGCCGCGCGCTATCACCTACCGCCGCCAGGAGCGTATCCCCACCGACCTCGGCACGGCGGTCAACGTCGTGACGATGGTCTTCGGCAACCTCGGGCCGGACTCCGGCACCGGCGTCGCCTTCACCCGCAACCCGGCCAGCGGCGAGCAGGGCATCTACGGCGACTACCTGCAGAACGCGCAGGGCGAGGACGTCGTGGCCGGCATCCGCAACACCCTGCCGCTGACCAAGCTGGAGGAGCTGGACAAGGCCTCCTACGTACAGCTGCTGGAGATCATGTCGACGCTCGAGCGGCACTACCGCGACCTGTGCGACATCGAGTTCACCATCGAGCGCGGCAAGCTCTGGATGCTGCAGACCCGGGTCGGCAAGCGCACCGCGGCCGCTGCGTTCACCGTCGCCATCCAGCTGGTGGACGAGGGTCTGATCGACATGGACGAGGCGCTGAGCCGGGTGACCGGCGAGCAGCTGGCCCGGCTGATGTTCCCCCGCTTCGACACCTCGGGCGGCACCGAGCTGCTGGCCACCGGCATGAACGCCTCGCCGGGTGCGGCCAGCGGCGCAGCGGTGTTCGACAGCGCGACCGCGGTGGCGCGGGCGGCGGCCGATGAGGCCCTCATCCTGGTCCGCCGCGAGACCAACCCGGACGACCTCGACGGCATGATCGCCGCCCAGGGTGTGCTGACCAGCCGTGGCGGCCGGACCAGCCACGCGGCCGTCGTGGCCCGCGGCATGGGCAAGACCTGCGTCTGCGGCGCCGAGCAGCTCGACGTCGACGTCAGCGGCAGAAAGATGACCGGCCCCGGTGGGGTGGTCGTCTCCGAGGGCGAGATGATCTCCATCGACGGCACCAGCGGGGAGGTCTACCTCGGCGAGGTGCCCGTGATGCCGTCGCCGGTCGTGGAGTACTTCGAGGGCACGCTGGATGCGCAGGCGCATGAGAACGACGAGCTGCTCGCCGCCGTGCACCGGCTGATGACCCACGCCGACGACTCCCGCAAGCTGCTGGTCCGGGCCAACTCCGACACCGGCGAGGACTCCGAGCGGGCGCGCCGCTTCGGCGCTGAGGGCATCGGGCTGTGCCGGACCGAGCACATGTTCCTGGGCGACCGCCGCCGGTACGTCGAGCGGCTGGTGCTGGCCGACACCGACGAGCAGCGGCTGGCCGCGCTGGAAGAGCTGCTGCCGCTGCAGCGGCAGGACTTTAAGGAGGTGCTCGCCGCGATGGCGGGGCTGCCGGTGACGATCCGGCTGCTCGACCCGCCGCTGCACGAGTTCCTGCCCGACCTCACCGAGCTGTCGGTCAAGGTGGCGCTGGTCGAGGAGCGCGGCGAGCCCGACGAGAAGGCGCAGACGCTGCTGACCGCGGTGCGACGGCTGCACGAGCAGAACCCGATGTTGGGCCTGCGCGGCGTGCGGCTGGGGCTCGTGGTGCCCGGCCTGTTCGCGATGCAGGTGCGGGCGATCGCCCAGGCGGCCGCCGAGCTGCGGTCCGAGGGCATCGAGGTGCTGCCGGAGATCATGGTCCCGCTGGTCGGGGCAGTGCAGGAGCTGCAGACGATCACCGACGAGGTGGCGGCGGTGCTGGACGACGAGTCGCAGGCCGCCGGTGTCGAGCTCGGCGCGCTGGTCGGCACCATGATCGAGCTGCCGCGTGCTGCGCTGACCGCGGGCCAGATCGCCGAGGTGGCCGAGTTCTTCTCCTTCGGCACCAACGACCTCACCCAGACG
>JACDBJ010000267.1 GCA_013695005.1 Pseudonocardiales bacterium | reverse complement strand
GCCCGGTCCCTGCCATCCCCGGTCAGCACAGACTGCCCATCAGGGGCCGCACGGGCCGCAACCTGCTGGTGGTGCTGTTCGTTCTGCTCACGGCGGCCTCCATAGTTCTCGGGACGTTCGTGGTCCGTGATGCGATGAACAAGCCCCCGGTCGAATTGCCAGTCGCAGCCGCACCGGAGGCGCCACCACCGGCGGACGGCGCCGTCGTGCCGGTACCGCCAGGCAGCGTCGACGTGAACGAGACGTTCTACGTGGGACGCTCCGCCACTGTCGTGAAGGTGGAGCTCAAGGCGCAGGCGGTGGTACCCAAAATTGTCAACGCCAGGGGCGTGGCGCCGGCCAACGAGGGTGGCTGCACCGTCACAGCCATCGCTCCTAAGGGGATCGTGAAGATCAACTCTCCGATCACAGTCACCTGCATGGAGCCGATCCGATGACCAGTCGACTCCTCTCCGAACGCTACGAGCTCGGCGAGACGCTCGGGTACGGCGGCATGTCCGAGGTGCACATGGGCCGGGACACCCGGCTCGGCCGCGACGTCGCCGTCAAGGTGCTGCGCGCCGACCTGGCTCGCGACCCGCAGTTCCAGGTGCGTTTCCGGCGCGAGGCCCAGAACGCCGCCGCGCTCAACCATCCCGCGATCGTCGCCGTATACGACACCGGAGAGACCAACGGCGAGATGGGCACCCTGCCCTACATCGTCATGGAGTACGTCGACGGCCAGACCCTGCGCGAGATCGTCAAGACCGCCGGCCTGATTCCCCAGCAACGGGTCCTCGAGGTGATGGCCGACGTCTGCGCGGCGCTGGACTTCAGCCACCGGCACGGGATCATCCACCGTGACGTCAAGCCGGCCAACGTCATGATCACCCGTGGCGGCGCGGTCAAGGTGATGGACTTCGGCATCGCCAGGGCGCTGGCCGACGTCGCTAACGTGACGCAGACCGCCGCGGTGATCGGCACCGCGCAGTACCTCTCACCCGAGCAGGCGCGCGGCGAGCCGGTGGACGCGCGCAGCGACGTCTACGCGGCGGGCTGCGTGCTGTTCGAGTTGCTCACCGGCGAGCCACCGTTCACCGGTGACTCCCCGGTCGCGGTGGCCTACCAGCACGTGCGGGAGGACCCGCGGCTGCCGTCGAAGGTGAAGGCCGACGTGCCCGAGGTCCTCGACGCCGTCGTGCTCAAGGCGATCAGCAAGAACCCGGCGAACCGCTACCAGAGCGCCGCCGAGATGCGCAACGACCTCATCCGGGTGCTCGGCGGCCAACGCCCGCTCGCGCCGGCCGTGATGAGCGAGGAGGAGCGCACGCACCTGATCGCCGGCGGCGCGGGCGGTGGCCCGACGAGGCGGATCGGGCCGGCCCGGCACCAGGTCCCGCCGGGCGGCTGGGACCGGCAGGACGACGGCGATCGCCGCCGCACCATCAAGATGGTCGTGATCGGCCTCGTGGTAGCCGCGATCGTCGGCCTCATCGCGTTCGTCGCGGCGCAGCTGTTCGGCGCCGGCGGGCCGGGCGAGGTGAAGATGCCCAACGTGCTCGGCCAGCAGGCGGAGCTGGCTCGGGTGCAGCTGCAGGACGCCGGGCTCAAGCCCGACCTCAAGGACGAGGAGTCCAGGGCCGACCAGGTGGGTCTGGTTGTACGGACCGAGCCGGCTGCGGACACCACGGTCGCGCGGGACAGCAGGGTCACCATCTTCCGCGGCAGCGGTCCGAAGGAAGCCAAGGTGCCCAACCTGCAGGGCAAGACCCTCCAGGAGGCGGACACGGCGCTCAAGAGCGTCGGCCTCAAGCTCGGTGAGAGCAAACCCAGGCCGACGATCAAGGCCGACGAGGAAAACAAGGTGCTGGGCCAGGACCCGACCAAGGACAAGGTGGTCGCCGGCGGCACGGCGGTGAACGTCGAGATCGGCACCAAGCTGGAGGGCGTCCAGGTGCCCGACGTGCGTGGGATGACCGCGGATCAGGCCAACGCCACCCTCCGCGGCCTCGGCCTCAACGTCACCTTCCGCGAAACCGACGGCCCAGCGCCGCGCAACTCCATCCTGGGCACCGACCCACCCTTCAACACCCCGGTGGCGCGGAATGCCACCGTGACAGTGCTCTACTCGAACGGCAATGAGTTCGCCATGCCGAACCTGCGCGGCAAGACGCAGAGCGAGGCCCGATCCGCGCTGGAGGAGGCCGGTCACCGCGGCGGGGTGAACGAGACCCAGCAGACCGTCACCGACCCGCAGTTCGACGGGCGAGTGGTCAGCCAGTCGCCTGGCACCGGGCAGGGCAACGCTGAGAGCACCGTCACCATCGTCTACGGACGGTTCGGTTGACATGCGAGTCCTGGTGATCGACAACTACGACAGCTTCGTCTACAACCTCGTGCAGTACTTAGCGCAGCTCGGCGCTGACAGCACGGTGCTGCGCAACGACGCCACCGAGCTCGACGAGCCTGCCGGGGTTGACGGTGTCCTGGCCGGCGTGGACGGCGTGCTGGTCAGCCCCGGTCCGGGGACGCCGCCGCGGGCGGGCGCGAGCATGCGGGTGATCGAGCGCTGCGCCGAGCTGAGCGTGCCGCTGCTGGGCGTCTGCCTCGGGCACCAGGCGATCGGCGCGGTGTGGGGTGCGGTGATCGAGCGCGCCCCCGAGCTGCTGCACGGCAAGACCTCGCAGGTGCACCACGACGGCGGTGGGGTGCTCGCCGGGCTGCCCAGCCCGTTCACGGCCACCCGCTACCACTCCCTCACGATCCGGCCGGACTCCATGCCGCACGAGCTCGAGGTCACCGGGCGCACCGACAGCGGGGTGATCATGTCGATCCGCCATCGCGAGCTGCCGATCCACGGCGTCCAGTTCCATCCGGAGTCGGTGCTCACCGACGGCGGCCACCGCCTGCTGGCGACCTGGATGGGGCAATGTGGCCACCCGGTAGCCGAGGCGACGGTCGCCGAGCTGAGCGCTGAGGTCGCCGGCCTGGCGGCCAGCTAAGCTCAGGGACCGGTTCCCCCGGAGGTGAGGACGGCATGCCGAAGTCGAAGGTCCGCAAGAAGGCCGCATACACGCCGCCCCCGGCGGACAAGCGCACCCCCGAGATGGTGCGCGCCGCCAGCCCGTCCTCCCCGATCTATCTCGGGGTGATGCTGGGCCTAATGCTGCTCGGACTGGTGTGGCTCGTGGTCAACTACCTGGCCGGCGAGAAGATCGGCTTCATGGCCGGGCTCGGCGGCTGGAACTTCGCGATCGGGTTCGCGCTGATCGTCAGCGGGCTGCTGATGACCATGCGGTGGCGGTAGTCGAGTAACTACAGAGGTGTAAGTAGTCCCCCGTTGTGGAAAAGTCTGTGGACAACGCCGGCGAGCGCATATTGCGCTGGAGCCCGGCCCCCGGACTGGTCATCACGGCCTGGGTGGGGGTTGCGATCTTCGCCACCGCCGCGCTCCTTCCCGGCCTCGTTGACCTGCAGGGACGCCTTCTCAGCGGCCTCGCCGGCGGCGCACTGTTGCTGGCGGCGGCGATCGGTTCCCTGGCCCGTCCTCGCTTGGCGGCGGACACCGACGGCATCCAGACCAGCGGCATGACGGGCACCCACCGCTACCCGTGGTCGTGGGTGCAGCGGGTGTACGTCCTGCGCACGCGCCGCTTCGGCAGGGAGATCCCCATGCTGGAGATCGAGATCACGGACTCGGACGGTGACGAGCGGCTGCTCGTGTTCGGCCGGTTGGAGCTCGGCGCGGACCCCGACGAGGTCAGCGACCAGCTCAACCGCCTCGCCCGCTCGCCCGGCCCGCCGC
>JACDBJ010000259.1 GCA_013695005.1 Pseudonocardiales bacterium | reverse complement strand
GCGGCAAGATCGGCCTGTTCGGCGGCGCCGGCGTTGGCAAGACGGTGCTCATCCAGGAAATGATCACCCGTGTCGCCAAGAACTTCGGTGGCACCTCGGTGTTCGCCGGCGTCGGTGAGCGCACCCGTGAGGGCAACGACCTGATCACGGAGATGACCGAGGCCGGCGTCATCAACGACACCGCGCTGGTCTTCGGTCAGATGGACGAGCCACCCGGCACCCGCATGCGGGTCGGGCTGTCGGCGTTGACGATGGCGGAGTACTTCCGGGACGAGCAGGACCAGGACGTGCTGCTGTTCATCGACAACATCTTCCGGTTCACCCAGGCCGGCTCGGAGGTCTCGACGCTGCTGGGCCGGATGCCCTCCGCGGTGGGCTACCAGCCGACCCTTGCCGACGAGATGGGCGTGCTGCAGGAGCGGATCACTTCGACCCGGGGCCGCTCGATCACGTCGATGCAGGCGATCTACGTGCCGGCTGACGACTACACCGACCCGGCACCGGCGACCACGTTCGCGCACCTGGACGCCACGACCGAGCTGTCCCGGCCGATCTCCCAGAAGGGCATCTACCCGGCGGTGGACCCGCTGACCTCTACGTCGCGGATCCTCGACCCGCAGTACGTCGGCGACGAGCACTTCCGGGTGGCCAACGAGATCAAGCGGATCCTGCAGCGCTACAACGACCTGCAGGACATTATCGCCATTCTGGGCATTGATGAGTTGAGTGAAGAGGACAAGCAGCTGGTCGGCCGGGCCCGACGGATCGAGCGGTTCCTGTCGCAGAACCTGCTGGTCGCCGAGCAGTTCACCCAGCAGCCGGGCTCGACGGTTCCGCTCAAGGAGACCATCGAGGCGTTCGACAAGATCGCCAGCGGAGAGTTCGACGACGTGCCTGAGCAGGCGTTCTTCCTCTGCGGCGGCCTCGAGGACCTGGACCGCAACCGCAAGAAGCTGCAGGGGAACGACTAGTGGCCGAGATGACGGTCGAGCTGGTGGCGGTCGAGGGCGAGGTGTGGTCGGGCGAGGCCTCCTTCGTCTTCGCCCGCACCACCGAGGGCGAGGTCGGCGTGCTGCCCGGCCACGAGCCGACGCTGGCCCAGCTGACCGAGGCCGGCGTGGTCCGCATCGACGGGACCGACGGCTCGTCGGTCACCGCGGCGGTGCACGGCGGGTTCCTGTCGATCACGCCGGAAGGCGTCACCGTGCTGGCGGAGAAGGCGGAGCTGGCTGACGACATCGACGTCGGGCGGGCGCGTGACGCGCTGAGCCGGGCGGACGAGTCGGAGCCCGAGGGAGTCGAAGCGAAGGCCAGGGCAGAGGTACGAATCCAGGTCGCGGAGTCCGGCGGCTAGCGAGCCGACCAGAGGGGCAGGGCTGTGGGCACCGTGGCCGAAGTGGTCGGGATCATCCTGGTGTTCGGCTGCGCGATGTTCGGCAGGCTCACCTTTCGTCGAGTTCAGCTCAGCAGGGCCGGTGGGGTCGAGGTGTCGCTGCGCCAGCCTCGCGGATCCGGGCTTCGTGGTTGGCGGCGTTGGCGGCTCGGGATGGGCCGCTACGTCGGTGACGGCTTTGCGTGGTACCCCATCGCCGGCCTGCGCGCGCGTCCCGGCGTGGTGCTGGACCGGGCCGAGCTGGAGATCACCGACCGGCGTGCGCCGTCCGAGGCCGAGGAGCCGCTGATGCCGCCGTCGGCGACCGTGCTGGCCTGCAGGGACCGGCACGAGCGCGTCGAGCTGGCCATGTCGCCCGACGTGTTGACCGGCTACCTGTCCTGGCTACAGGCCGGCCCGCCTGGTCAGAGCACCGGCTACCGCCAAGCCTCCTAGCCCGCCCCGCGCCCGGCCGCGCCCCGCTGTGCCCGACCTCTCGCGGGTTCTTCCCACGACGAGTGCGACACGTCGGGTAACTTCGAACGACAGTCAACGAGGGCCGACGGCCGGACGCGCGGCGTTGGGCGGTGCCAGGATGGTGTACTCCACCAGAATTGGTACCATTCCACCATGGCTCTGAATATCAAGGACGCGGAGACTGAGCGGCTTGCCGCGGAGGTGGCGGCGCTCGCGGACGAGACAAAGACCGGTGCCGTGCGTACAGCGCTTCGTGAGCGCCTCGAACGGCTGCGCGCGCAGCGTCCGCGGGACGGTCGGGCCGACCGGCTTGAGCACTTCTTGCGCCACGAGGTGTGGCCTCAGCTCCCCGAGGATGTCCGGGGTAAGCCGCTCACCAAGGCCGAGCGAGAAGCCATCCTCGGCTACGGCTTGGAGGGCGCTTGATCGTCGACAGTTCAGCCGTCGTCGCTGTGCTTCTGCAGGAGGACGGGCACGAGGAGCTCATTCGGCGCCTCGCCGCGGAGACCGATGTCGGTGTCGGCGCACCGACGCTCTGCGAAACCGGAATCGTGCTGGCAGCGCGGCTTGGTCCCGCCGGCAAAACCCTGCTCGCCCGCTTCGTCGACGAGGCTGGCCTCGCCGTGCTGCCGTTCGCCGACGCGCACTGGCCGGTGGCGGTGGACGCGTACCTGCGGTTCGGCAAGGGCCGGCACCCGGCGGGGCTGAACTTCGGTGACTGCCTGACCTATGCCATGTGCCAGGTTCTCCAGCGACCCCTGCTCTGCATTGGGGACGACTTCACGCGGACCGACCTCACCGTCGTGAGCTAGTCGCGGTCGCCGCCGGGGCGCCACAGGACGTCGCCGTCGGGGTTGCACACCCGCGAAAGGATGAACAGCAGGTCCGAGAGCCGGTTGAGGTAACGGGCGGTCAGCGGGTTTGTCCGCTCGGCGTCGACGGCCAGCAGCGCCCAGGTCGAACGCTCTGCCCGCCGCGCCACGGTGCGCGCGACGTGCAGGAACGCCGCGGCCGGGGTACCGCCCGGCAGGATGAACGACTCGAGCTTGCCGAGCCGGGAGTTGAACTCGTCGCAGGCGGACTCAAGCCGGGTGACGTAGTCGTCGGTGATCCGCAGCGGCGGGTGCTCCGGGTCCGGCGTGATCGGCGTGCACAGGTCGGCGCCGACATCGAACAGCTCGTTCTGGACCCGGCGCAGCGCCGCGGCGACGTCAGCAGGCGGATCGGACACCAGCACGACGCCGATCGCGGCGTTGCACTCGTCGGTGTCCGCGTAGGCCACCAGCCGGGGGTCGGTCTTGCTGATCCGCGAGAAGTCGCCGAGCGCGGTGGTCCCGTCGTCCCCGGTGCGGGTGTAGATCCTGGTCAGGTGCACGGCCACGTCGCAAGCCTACGGCGGCGACACCTCGCCCCGTACCACGTTCGGGGGCCGTCCGGCGGGGCGATAGCGTGCGAGCCCGTGGTTGAGCATTTCGCGGTACGCGGCGGCGCGCGGCTGTCCGGTTCGGTCTCCGTGGTCGGCGCCAAGAACAGCGTGCTGAAGCTGATGGCCGCCGCCCTGCTGGCCGAGGGCACGACGACGCTGACCAACTGCCCGGAGATCCTGGACGTGCCGCTGATGGCCGACGTCCTGCGCAGCCTCGGCTGCACGGTCGGCCAGATCGCCGACTCGGTCGTCGTCGACGTCCCGGCGCAGCTGGACTCGCAGGCGGACTACCGCTCGGTGTCGCGGCTGCGGGCGTCGGTGTGCGTGCTCGGCCCGCTGGTGGCCCGTTGCCGGCAGGCCACCGTCCCGCTGCCCGGCGGGGACGCGATCGGCTCACGGCCACTGGACATGCACGCCACCGGCCTGCGCAAGCTCGGCGCGACCTTCGACATCGAGCACGGCCAGGTGGTGGTGCAGGCCGGTGACCTGCACGGCGCGCAGATCTGGCTGGACTTCCCCAGCGTGGGGGCGACCGAGAACATCCTGATGGCGGCCGTGCTGGCCGACGGCGCGACCGTGATCGACAACGCCGCGCGCGAGCCGGAGATCGTCGACCTGTGCACGATGCTGCAGCAGATGGGCGCCAAGATCGAGGGCTCGGGCACCTCGACGCTCACCGTGCACGGCGTGACGTCGTTGCAGCCCACCGAGCACCGGGTGGTCGGTGACCGGATCGTCGGCGCGACCTGGGCTTTCGCCGCGGTCATGACGGGCGGCGAGGTGCACGTCCACGACGTGAACCCGCACCACCTCGATCTGGTGCTCGACAAGCTGCAGACCGCCGGCGCCGAGACCGAGATCGGCACCGACTCCTTCACCGTCTCGATGGACGGCCGCCCGACCGCGGTCGACTTCGTGACGCTGCCCTACCCCGGCTTCGCCACCGACCTGCAGCCGATGGCCATCGCGCTGTCGGCCATCGCGGAAGGCACGTCGATGATCACGGAGAACGTCTTCGAGGCGCGGTTCCGCTTCGTGGACGAGATGATCCGGCTGGGTGCGGACGCCAGGACCGACGGCCACCACGCGGTCGTGCGCGGTGTGCCCCGGCTGTCCAGCGCGCCGGTGTGGGCCAGCGACATCCGGGGTGGCGCCGGGCTGGTGCTCGCCGGGCTGTGCGCCGACGGGGTCACCGAGGTGTGGGACGTCGAGCACATCGACCGCGGTTACCCCCGGTTCATCGAGAACCTGCGCGCCCTCGGCGCGGACGTCGCGCGGGTCGCGGCGGCGCCGCAGCGGTGAGCCGGGCCACGCTCGCGGTCCGGGCGGCGGTGGCTACCCGCCAGTAGGATCACATCCGCGACGATGCGCGGAGGTGCCCGGTGCCGTTCCCGACCGACAGCGAGCGCGACCGCCCCTGGGTGATGCGCACCTATGCCGGCCACTCGTCGGCGCAGGCGTCCAACGAGCTGTACCGGCGGAACATCGCCAAGGGGCAGACCGGCCTCTCGGTGGCCTTCGACCTGCCGACCCAGACCGGCTACGACCCCGACGACGAGCTCGCGCGCGGCGAGGTCGGCAAGGTCGGCGTGCCGATCAGCCACCTCGGCGACATGCGCGCGCTGTTCGACGAGATCCCGCTGGCCAAGGCCAACACGTCGATGACGATCAACGCGACGGCGATGTGGCTGCTCGGCCTCTACGTCGCGCTCGCCGAGGAGCAGGGCGCCGACCTCGACGCCCTCGCTGGCACCACGCAGAACGACATCGTCAAGGAGTACCTCTCCCGCGGCACCTACGCCTTCCCGCCTGGCCCGAGCCTGCGGCTGGTCACCGACCTGGTGACCTGGACGGTGGTGAACGTCCCGCGCTGGAACCCGATCAAC
>JACDBJ010000256.1 GCA_013695005.1 Pseudonocardiales bacterium | reverse complement strand
GACCCGTCGCCTGCGGTAGCGCTGAGCGTGATGCGCACCCCGACGATCGTCGCCTTCGACCGCGCAGGGCGCGAGCTGCTGCGCGTATCCGGCGTGCCGCGGACCGGCGAGCTGATCACCGCCCTGCGCCCCCAGCTCTCACCCGTCTGACCCGGCGCCATCGCGGTGGCACTCGTGTGACAGAACACGCGCTGGGAGCAAGTTAAGCCACATAAGTGGCGGGGTGCGGTGGGGCTATCCCACGGTTCGGAAGGGCGCTCCCGGTTGCCGGGATTCTGGGTTACCCTCGTTGACGTGCATTGGCCGCTGACCCGACGACGCGCTGTGGATCTCTGCCGCGTCGGCAGCTGCCTGTGTCCGCCCTTCTGAGGGGGGCGTCGCACTCACGTCGCCCCTGAGCTGGAGTCCATCCACCCCCTCAGGAGGCATCAATGTCGAACGAACCTGGACTGGACCCACGTGGTCCGCGCTTCGCGGCCACCATCACCGCGATCGTGGCGGCCGTCGTGTTGATCACGGGCAGCGGTTGGCTGCTGGCGGCCCAGGCCGTGGTCTTCGCAATCGGCGGGTTCATCGGGATTCGGTACGCGCCCTACTCGGTGCTGTACCGGCGGCTGGTCGCGCCGCGGCTCGCCCCGCCTACCGAGCGGGAGCCTGCCGCACCGGTGCAGTTCTCACAGGCACTGGGCTTCGGCTTCGCCGCCGTCGGCGCGGTCGGCTACCTCACCGGATTCACGACCGTCGGCATCGTGGCCGCGGCGCTGGCCTTCGCTGCGGCCTTCCTCAACGCCGCCTTCGACTTCTGCATGGGCTGCGAGGTATACGGCTTGATCATTCGATTCACCAAACGGGGAACAACCACACGACAGGGAGCAACTGCATGAGTCGCCAGGACGCCTTGGTCACCGCTGACTGGGCCGAAGAGAACCTCGAGGCACCCGGCGTGGTGTTCGTCGAGGTCGACGAGGACACCTCCGCATACGACGGGGGGCACATCCCCGGCGCCGTGAAGCTCGACTGGAAGAGCGATCTGCAGGATCAGGTGGTCCGCGACTTCGTCGACCGCGCATCGTTCGAGAAGCTGCTGTCGGAGAAGGGCATCAGCAACGACGACACCGTCGTGCTCTACGGCGGCAACAACAACTGGTTCGCCGCGTACGCCTACTGGTACTTCAAGCTCTACGGCCACGACAAGGTGCAGCTGCTCGACGGTGGCCGCAAGAAGTGGGAGCTCGACGGCCGCACGCTGACCACCGACGAGACCAGCCGGCAGCAGACCAGCTACCAGGCCAAGGAGCCCGACAACTCCATCCGGGCATTCCGCCAGGAGACCATCGACGCGATCGGCAACAAGAATCTCGTCGACGTCCGCAGCCCCGACGAGTTCTCCGGCAAGATCATCGCGCCGGCGCACCTGCCGCAGGAGCAGGCCCAGCGGCCGGGTCACATCCCCGGCGCGCTGAACGTGCCGTGGAGCAAGGCGGCCAACGAGGACGGCACGTTCCGCTCCGACGACGAGCTGGGCACGCTGTACGGCGGCGCCGGGTTGGACGGCAGCAAGTCGACCATCGCGTACTGCCGCATCGGCGAGCGCAGCAGCCACACCTGGTTCGTGCTGCACGAGCTGCTCGGGCACAGCGACGTCAAGAACTACGACGGCAGCTGGACCGAGTACGGCTCGCTGGTCGGCGTGCCCATCGAGCTGGGCGCGAAGTCCTGATGTGCGGAGCGCCCGCGCAGGACACCGACCTGCCGACCGGCACCGACCTGGCCAGGGACACCGTTCTGGCCGGGCGGGTGCTGGCCGACGGTGAGCCGGTCGGCGGCGCGTTCGTGCGGCTGCTGGACTCTTCGGGGGAGTTCACCGCCGAGGTGGTCTCCTCGGCGTCTGGCGACTTCCGGTTCTTCGCCGCACCAGGTAGCTGGACAGTCCGTGCGCTGTCCCGGATCGGCAACGGCGAGACGTCCGTGCAGGCCGGTGGCCCAGGGTTGCACCACACGGAGGTCGCTGTCGGCTGAGGCGTTGGTAAGTCGGGGACGGAATCGACCGGTCAGTGGTCGGTTCCGTCCCCGATTTCGGTACGGCGGTCAGCCCGGGACGGTGGCGACCTGGTCCGCTGGCGGCGGCGTGATGTCCACCGGCTCGCCCCAGGCGCGGTACCGGGCGCTGACCTCCAGCGTCGACACCCCGCTGGGCGAGCGGACCGTGAGCTCGAAGCGCAGCAGCCTGTCCTGCCCGTCCAGCCACACGATCGGCTCGAGCGTACGTACGCCGAGCTTGGTGAACGTCTCGCTGGTCGACGCGTCCTTGGCGCCCTTCGTGAGGTCGATCCGCAGGTCGTAGCGCACCGCCGGGGTGCCGTCGAGGGCTTCGTCGGTGCTGCCGGCGATCGTGGTCTCGCCTGCGTCGGTGACGTTGTCCAGCGGGTCGGACGCGTCCTGGATCTGCGCCAGCGCGGGGCCCATCGCCTTGGACACCGGGTCGGTGCCGTTCGGGGTGGCCCTCACCCACGGCTTGCCCGGCTCGATCGCCTGGGCCGGTGGCAGCTTGACGTAGAACTCGGTGGGTAGCGCGACCGCGTCGAAGTTTCCGTCGAGGTCGGTTGGGCCGCCGGTCTGGCGGATGCTGATCTTCGCCGACGTGCCAGCCGAGTCGATCCGGTTCGCCGCTTCGCCGGTGATCTCTGTCTGGGCGGTGCCCCCACGGGTCAGCTTGGTGCTGAAGGTGCCCTGCACCGTCTTGTCCTTCGTGACCCGCGCCGCGATCGCGGTCGAGAGCTGCTCGATCGTGCTGTACTTCGCCAGCACGGGTCCGCCGGCCCCGACCGGGGCGGGCACTCCCTGCACGGTCTGGCTGCATCCGGCGAGCAAGACGACGCATGAAGCAAACAGTGCGCGGGTGACCGAATGACGACGAGTTCGCACGACAACCCCCACGGTCTGCTGCGAGCTGCAGACGATAGCGGGCCGCGTACCACCGTCGGTCAGTAGGTCCGCGCTCCGCCGCTGATCAAGGGCGAGTGATGGCTAGCCGATCTTCGGCGGCCACCATCTGCGCAGGATCGCCGCGGTGCGCTGCTGGTGTGGCTGCCGGCGGGCGGGGCGGAACACCCACTGGCGTAGCAGGGCGAAGCGCGCGATGCCGGCGATCGCGGCCACCGCGGTGAGCACCGCGACCTCGAGTAGCGGCTGGCCGCCGAGGCTCAGGGCGTCGACCTCGCTGGTCAGAGCCAGGTTCACGACGTAGACGAACAGCGAGGTCGCGCCGGCCTGCAGGTGCGCCTGCC
>JACDBJ010000222.1 GCA_013695005.1 Pseudonocardiales bacterium | reverse complement strand
GCCCCGACCTGGCGGACGACCGGCTACGCCGCCTGGCCGACGGGATGCTCGTCCGCGAGTCCCCGACGATGACAGCGGCGTTCCCCGCGCTGCGCGAGGCGGACGTCACCCTGGTGCTGGCGGACGGGCGGCGCATCTCCAGCGGGCCGACAACCGCCTGCGGCGACCCGGAGCAACCGCTGTCGACGAGCACGCTGATCGAGAAGTTCCGGGCCGGCGCGCGGCCCGTGCTCGGCGACGACCGTGCCGAGCGCCTGCTGGCCGTGCTGACGGCGGAGCAGGACCTCGAGCTGGCGGAGCTGACCGACCAGCTGTGCCCTCCGATCGGTTGACCCGCTGCCCCGGCGGGCACATGATCGCCAGTTCGGTGCCTTGAGCGGTCAGCTGTTGACGCCGGGACGCACGAAACTGGCGATCATGGACCAACTCAGCTGGTGAGCTCGCCGTGGCGGCTGCAGCGCGCGGTCCAGCCGATCGGCGTCACCTGGACCACCATCCGGCGGCCGCACTCGGCGCAGAACCGCGGCGGCTCCAGCTCTCGCCGCGCCGCGCAGCGCTCGTGCCCCGCATCCGTCGCCGGTGCGCCGCACTGGTCGCAGTAGCTCGCCGCCTCCACGACGCTCACAGCGTGGCGTTGAGCGCCTTGACCGGCATCTGGAGCTCGGCGAGCAGGTCGAGGTCGGACTCCGGTGGGCGTCCCAGCGTCGTCAGGTAGTTGCCGACGATCACCGCGTTGATCCCGCCGAGCAGGCCCTGGCGCGCCCCGAGATCACCGAGCGTGAGCTCCCGGCCGCCGGCGAAGCGCAGCACGGTGCGCGGCAACGCGAGCCGGAACGCACCGATCGCCCGCAGCGCGTCGGCGGCCGGCAGCACGTCGGCGTCACCGAGCGGGGTGCCCGGTCGCGGGTTGAGGAAGTTCAGCGGTACCTCGTGCGGCTCCAGCTCGGCGAGGTCGGCCGCGAACTCGGCGCGCTGCTCGACGCTCTCCCCCATCCCGAGGATGCCGCCACAGCAGAGCTCCATGCCCGAGTCCCGCACCAGCTGCAACGTCTCGCGGCGTTCCTCCCAGCTGTGGGTGGTGACGACGTTCGGGAAGTGCGAGCGGGCCGTCTCCAGGTTGTGGTTGTAGCGGTGCACGCCCAGCGCCACCAACTCGTCGACCTGCTCGGTCGTGAGGATGCCCAGCGAGCAGGCGATGTTGATGTCCAGCTCGTCCTTGATCGCCGCGATGCCGGCCGCGACCTGGGCCATCAACCGCGCGTCCGGCCCGCGCACGGCGGCCACGATGCAGAACTCGGTCGCGCCTGTCTTGGCGGTCTGCTTGGCTGCCTCCACCAGCGCGGGGACGTCGAGCCACGCCGCACGAACCGGCGAGTCGAACAGCCCCGACTGGGAGCAGAAGTGGCAGTCCTCTGGGCAGCCGCCGGTCTTGAGGCTGATGATCCCCTCGACCTCGACCGCCGGCCCGCACCAGCTCATCCGCACCTCGTGGGCGAGCCCGAGCAGCTCGTCGAGCCGCTCGTCGGGCAGCCGCAGCACTTCGAGCACCTGCTGCCGCGACAGCCCGCGCCCCTGCTCGAGCACCTGCTCGCGGGCGGTGGTCAGGACGTCAGGCATCGGAACCGCTCCCCTCTGATCCATCCCGGGCAGTCTGCCTGATGCGCGCGGCTGGACGGCCGACGTGGTGAGCGGCACCCGCCCAGCTCGACCCACCATGATCACCGCGAGCGGCACACCAGTGCTGTGGCGCCGACGCTGGGGTGACCCTCGCGGCGATCTTGAGGCTAGCCGACCCGGCCGACCCGGCCGACCAGCCTGAGCGACTCGACGACGTTGGCCGGCAGGGCTTCGCGGGCCGTGGCAAGGAACTCGGGCGGCCCGAGCTTCGCCATCCCCGCGGGCAGCGCACCGATCAGTGGGACGCCGGTCACCGCCGGCAGGTCCGCGAGGTTGCACCGGGCGGCCAGGTCGGGCTGTGCGGGCCAGCTGCCGATCACCACGCCGACGTGTCGCAGCCCCCGCGCGTGCAGGGCCTCGACGGTCAGCGCGGTGTGGTTGAGCGTGCCGAGCTCGGCGGCAGCCACCACCAGCACCGGAGCAGCCAGCTCAGTGGCGACATCGGCCACGGTGGCCGGCGGGTCGTCGGACAGCCGCACCAGCAGGCCACCCGCCCCCTCGACGAGGACCAGGTCGTGCTGCCCGGCGAGCAACCGGGCCATCCGCACCACGGCGGCCGAGGTGACCGGCGGCTGCCCGGCACGCCGAGCGGCGGTCGCCGGCGCCAACGGCTCCGGGTAACGGGCCAGCTCGACGGCCGTCACCGGGCTGTCGAGGTCGCCGGTCAACCGCCTGACCTCGTCGACGTCGCCCGGCTCGTCCGCCGGCACGCCGGTCTGCGCCGGCTTGAGCACCGCGACCCGGCAGCCCTGGGCCATGGCCAACGCCGCGAGCGCGGCGGTAACCACCGTCTTGCCCACGCCGGTCCCGGTACCGGTCACCACCACTACGGTCACGACGGCGTCCCGCGAACCTGTGCGAGCACCTCGGCGAGCACGCCGTCGACCTTGTCCAGCTCCTCGTCGGTGAGCGTGGCGCGCGCGGTGAGCCGCAGCCGGCTGGTGCCGACGGGCACCGAAGGCGGCCGGAAGCACCCGACCCGCACGCCCAGCTCGTGGCACCGGGC
>JACDBJ010000240.1 GCA_013695005.1 Pseudonocardiales bacterium | reverse complement strand
GTGTCGTAGCCATGTCGATCATTGCGCCCGATCAGGTGCCGACGCCGGTGGAGACCGCGCTCGCGCCCGAGCTCGTCGCTCGGCGCGCTGGCCGCGGCAAGGCGCTGCTCGGGTACCTGTACATGCCTTTGTTTCTCGCCGCTGTGCTGGTGGCGCTGTGGCTCTACGTCAGCAGCCGTCCGCTGGACAGCATCGAGGAACGCCGGGTCAACCTGGAGTTCATTCGCCAGGCGGCGATCCAGCACCTGAATCTGACCGTCGTCTCCACCATCTTCGTCCTGTTGATAGCCATCCCGATCGGGATCCTGCTGACCCGCACGTTCGCCCGGCGGATCACCCCGCCGGCCATCGCCGTGTTCAACATCGGCCAGGCCGTGCCGTCCATCGGTGTGGTCGCGCTGCTGGCGGTCGTGTGGACGATCGGGTTCTGGCCCGCTGTGGTGGCGCTCGTCGCCTACTCGGCGCTGCCGGTGCTGCGCAACACGATGGTCGGCCTGCGGCAGGTGGACGCCGCGGTCATCGAGTCCGGTCGCGGCATGGGAATGACCATGATGAGCGTGCTGTTCCGGATCGAGATCCCGTTGGCCGTTCCGGTGATCCTGGCCGGCGTGCGCACGGCGCTGGTGATCAACGTCGGAACCGCGACGCTGGGCACTTTCATCAATGCCGGTGGGTTTGGGGACATCATCATCGCCGGGCTCGTTCAAGATCGCCAACTCGTCACGATCGTCGGCAGCGTGCTGACCGCCGTGCTGGCGCTGCTCGTCGACTACGTGGCCGGCATCGCAGAGGACGTGCTGCGGCCGAAGGGCCTCTAGGACCAGACAACAACAGGCGGCGCCCCGGCGCCGTCGCTACGAAGGGCAGGTGCAATGCGGCACTCACGGAGAAACCTCGTCGGCTTGTTGACCTTGATGGTGGCCGCTGCGCTCGTTGCCGCTGGCTGTAGCAGCAGCAATGGGGGAGGCGGTGCGGGCGGCGGTTCGCTCGCCTCGATCGACCTCAAGGGGAAGACATTCAAGGTGGGTTCCAAGGAGTTCACCGAGCAGCTCGTCCTCGGCCAGATCGCCATCCAGGCCTTGCAGGCCACCGGCGCCACGGTGGAGGACAAGACCGGCATCCAGGGCACCGCGAACGTCCGTAAGGCCCTGACGGCCAACGAGATCGACATGTACCCTGAGTACACCGGCACGGGATGGACTGTCCACCTCAAGCACACGACGGCCGACGCCGCGAAGGACCCCAAGGCGCTCTACGAGGCGGTGAAGACCCAGGACCTGCAGGCCAACAACGTCGCCTGGCTGGACGCGGCACCGCTGAACAACACGTACGCCATCGCTACTGCGAAGGGCAGGGGTCAGGAGCTGGGCGTCAAGAACCTGTCCGACTTCGCGAAGCTCGCTGCCGAGAAGCCGGACCAGGCGACGGTCTGCGCGGCCTCGGAGTTCCTCACCCGTGACGACGGCTTCCCTGGTCTGGCCAAGACCTACGGTTTCACCATTCCGAAGGAGCGCATCGCGGAGGTGGACCTCGGGGTGATCTACACCCGCATCCCAGCGGGCGAGCCCTGCAAGTTCGGTGAGGTGTTCCAGACCGACGGCCGGATCCTGGCGAACAACCTGGAGATCATCGACGACGACAAGAACTTCTTCGTCGACTACAACGTCGCGATGACAGTGAACCAGGCGGCGTTGGACAAGAGCCCCAAGTTGGCCGACGTGTTCAACCCGATCGCGGCGAAGCTGACCACCGACGTGATGCGTGAGCTGAACGAGAGGGTGGACGTGAAGGGCGAGCTTCCAGAGGTGGTCGCGAAGGACTTCCTCCAGAAGAACGGCTTCATCGGCTAGGCGATACGGTGACGGCGTTCGGGGCCTCGCGAACCGGGGCCCCGAATGTCGTTTCGGAGGCAGGATGCGCGTCACGCTGGCCCAGGTCGATTCTCAGCTCGGCGAGATCGACGCGAACATCGCCCGGGCGGAAAGGGTGCTCGCCGAGCTGCCCGATGGGACTACCGACCTGGTTGTATTCCCGGAGCTGCACGTCACCGGCTACTCCGTCGGGTTGATTGACGAGGACCTCTCGCTGCCCAGCGACGACGCGCGCCTCGTTCAGATGGCCAAGCGGGCGGGCTCCGCGGGCGTCGTCGCCGGGTTCATCGAGGCCGGGCCGGGCGTGCACACCTACAACAGCGCCGCCTACTTCCAGGACGGCCAGCTGGTGCACGTGCACCGCAAGCTCTACCTGCCGAC
>JACDBJ010000199.1 GCA_013695005.1 Pseudonocardiales bacterium | reverse complement strand
GAGACACGTCGGTCCGCCGGGGCAGGAACTCGCGCCGCCGGCGGTGCACCCAGAGGTGCCAGCCCAGCAGGGGCAGCGCGAGCAGCGCGGAACCGACGTGCAGCTGCATCGGAAGCACGCCGAGCCGTACCTCGAAACCGCCGAGCGCGTGCAGCAGCCCGGACCCCACCGCGACGAGTACCAACACCACGAGCACGAGGCTGGCCAGCCGGCGCGCCAGGCCCGGCCGGCGCAGCCCGCGGCGCACGATCATCGACTTCCACGGGATCAACAGCAGCACGCCGAGCCCGGCGGCTCCGTGCACGGCGACCACTACACCCGCCGCCGGAGCATCTCCGACCGCGAAGGCCACACCGCCTGTGATCAACGTGATGACCAGCAGTAACAACAGCCCGAGGTTGGTACGTCGACCAGGCCGTGGCATCTGACCAGTGTCTCCCGGACCGGGTGGGAGCCGTCACCGATGGTCACGCGGCGCATAACCCGAATGGGTGGTATGTCCGCGGGCGTGTACGCCAGCGCCTCCGACGCAGATGTACTGGGCGTTACGAGGAGGTGAGCCTGTGCCCGAGAACACGATGTCAGACGAAGCGGCCATCGTAGCTGCGGCCGAAAAGCTCGGTCAGTGTGATGGCTACGTCGTGCTTGCGGTCGACCCGCAAACAGGCGAAGTCGACGCCCACGGCCCGTATGACGGAATCACCGCCACCGTCAAGGCCGACAAGCTACGCAGGGACTTCGACCAGGGTGGCCTGGAAGACGTCACGGTAGGAGTCGTCCGCCTGCACACTGCCGCCTGACCGCCAGCGCCAGCGCCAGCGCCTGAGAGGCCCGCAGCTTCAGCTCCCCGCTGCTCCCCTTTCGCCACCTAGACTCAGGCGGGTGACCAGCACCGTCGCGGCCCCACAGCTCCCAGCGGAGCTGTCCCTGGACGTGGCCCAAGCCACCACGGACGAGGCGTCGCTGCGCCGGTTCCTGCGTGGGCTTCCCGGCGTGGACGCCGTCGGCCTCGAGCTACGCGCCGCAACCCTCGCCACCCGCAGCATCAAGCGGGCGTCGAAGGTGCACGCCATCGACACCGCGATCTCGATGATCGACCTGACGACGCTTGAGGGCGCGGACACCCCAGGCCGGGTACGCGCCCTGTGCGCCAAGGCCCGGCAACCCGACCGCGAGCGCCCGGACACCCCGCAGGTGGCTGCGGTTTGCGTCTACCCCGACCTCGCCGCGCAGGCCGTGCAGCTGCTGCGCGGCACCGGCATCCACGTGGCGGCGGTGGCGACCGCCTTCCCCTCCGGCCGGTCGTCCCGTGAGATCAAGCTGGCCGACACCGAGCTGGCCGTCGCCGCCGGGGCGTCGGAGGTCGACATGGTGATCGACAGGGCGGCGTTCCTCACCGGCAGCTACGGCCGGGTCTTCGATGAGATCGTCGCCGTCAAGGCCGCGTGCGGCACCGGCGAGAACAGAGCCCACCTCAAGGTCATCCTGGAGACCGGCGAGCTGGGCAGCTACGACGACGTCCGCCGGGCAAGCTGGCTCGCACTGCTGGCCGGCGCCGACATGATCAAGACGTCCACCGGCAAGATCAGCCCCGCCGCCACCCTGCCGGTGGCGCACGTGATGCTGCAGGCACTCCGAGACTGGTACCGCCGCACCGGCGAGTACCGGGGCGTCAAGGCGGCCGGCGGCATCCGCACCACCAAGGAGGCCATCCGCTTCCTCGTCGCGGTGCACGAGGTGGCCGGCGAGCAGTGGCTGACCCCGGACCTGTTCCGCTTCGGAGCGTCGAGCCTGCTCGGTGACCTGCTGCTGCAGCGCCGCACCCAGCTCGAAGGTCACTACGCGAGCCCGGACCAGATCGGAGATCTCTAGGTCATGGCCGCCTGGGAGTACGCGCCCGCGCCCGAGTCCGCCGCCACCGGCCGGCTCCAGCCGTCGTACCGGATGTTCCTCGGCGGCGAGTTCGTCGACGGCTCGGGCGAGCCGCTCAAGACGCTCAACCCGGCGACCGAGGAGGTGCTCGCCGAGGTCAGCACCGCCAACCCGTCCGACATCGACGACGCGGTCGCAGCCGCGCGCAACGCGTACGAGCAGGTATGGGGGCCGATGCCCGGCGTCGAGCGCGCCAAGTACCTGTTCCGGATCGCCAGAATGATGGCCGAGCGCAGCCGCGAGCTGGCGGTGCTGGAGACGCTGGACAACGGCAAGCCGATCCGGGAGTCGCGCGACACCGACATCCCGCTCGCCGGGGCGCACTTCTTCTACCACGCAGGCTGGGCTGACAAGCTCGGCTACGCCGGCTACGGGCCGGACCCGAAGCCGCTGGGCGTGGTCGGCTCGGTGATCCCGTGGAACTTCCCGCTGCTGATGGCCGCCTGGAAGATCGCCCCCGCCCTGGCCGCCGGCAACACCATCGTGCTCAAACCAGCGGAAACGACACCGTTGACCGCCCTCGTCCTGGCCGAGATCTGCCAGCAGGCCGGCCTCCCACCGGGCGTGGTCAACGTGCTGCCCGGAGCGGGCGACGTCGGCGCGGCGCTGGTCGGCCACCCGGGCCTGGACAAGGTGGCCTTCACCGGGTCCACCGACGTCGGCAAGCAGATCCAGCGCACCCTGGCCGGCACCGGCAGGGGGCTCACGCTCGAGCTCGGCGGCAAGGCGGCGAACATCGTCTACGACGACGCCGCGCTGGACCAGGCCGTCGAGGGCGTGGTCAACGGGATCTTCTTCAACCAGGGGCACGTGTGCTGCGCCGGTTCGCGGCTGCTGGTGCAGGAGTCGGTGGCCGAGGAGCTGATCGAGCTGCTGCAGGCGCGGATCTCGACCCTGCGCATCGGCGACCCGCTGGACAAGAACACCGACGTCGGGGCGATCAACTCGCGCGCCCAGCTGGAGAAGATCACCGAGCTGACCGCGGCGGGTGAGACCGAGGGCGCAACCCGCTGGACCAGCCCGTGCCCGGTGCCACAGCGCGGCCTGTTCTTCCCACCGACGTTGTTCACCGGCGTCGAGCAGTCGATGCGGATCGCCCGCGAGGAGATCTTCGGCCCGGTGCTGTCGGTGCTGACGTTCCGCACCCCCGACGAGGCGGTGGCCAAGGCCAACGACACCCGCTACGGGCTGTCCGCCGGCATCTGGACCGAGAAGGGCTCCCGGATGCTGTGGACGGCGCAACGGCTGCGCGCCGGCGTGGTGTGGGAGAACACGTTCAACCGCTTCGACCCGACCGCTCCGTTCGGCGGGTACAAAGAGTCGGGCTTCGGCCGGGAAGGCGGCCGTGCCGGTCTGGAGGCCTACCTTGCCCACTGATCCGCACTCGGCTCGCGTCGGCGTCGCCAAGACCTACAAGCTCTACATCGGCGGAGCGTTCCCCCGCTCGGAGTCCGGCCGCAGCTACCCGGTGACCGGTGCAGACGGCGAGTTTCTGGCCAACGCCGCGCAGGGTTCCCGCAAGGACGTCCGGGACGCGGTAATGGCGGCCCGCAAGGCCACCACCGGCTGGGCCGGGACCACGGCGTACAACCGTGGCCAGGTGCTCTACCGGGTCGCCGAGATGCTCGAAGGCCGGCGCGACCAGTTCGCCGCCGAGGTGGCCGCCGCTCAGGGCGTCAGCGCGAAGCGGGCGGCGCAGCTGACCGACGCCGCCATCGACCGCTGGGTCTGGTACGCCGGCTGGACCGACAAGATCGCCACCGTGCTCGGCGCGGCGAACCCGGTGGCCGGGCCGTACCAGTCGTACTCCGTTCCCGAGC
>JACDBJ010000191.1 GCA_013695005.1 Pseudonocardiales bacterium | reverse complement strand
CCAGACGGCGGCCGCCAGCAGCATCCCGGCGGCGGCCGCACCGAGCCCGGCCAGCACGCTCACCGAGACGTTGGCCACCGCGTACAGCGGGGCCCGTTCGCTGAACAGCCGCGCGGTGTCGTAGCCGAACGTGCTGAACGTGGTCAGGGCACCACACAGTCCGACACCGAGCGTCGCCTGCAGCTCCGCCGGGCCGTGGCCGTAGATCGCGGCGCCGGCGAGCACCCCGAGGACCAGCGATCCGATCACGTTGACCGTGAGGGTGCCCCAAGGGAACGGCGAGTCGTGCCGGCGCTGCACCCAACCGTCCAGCAGGTAGCGCAGCACCGCCCCCACCGCCCCACCGACGGCGACGAGCAGCGCGGTCATTGGACCACGATCCGTCGGGCACCGACCGCGCCCGCCAGCACCGCGGCGAGGCACACCAACACCGTCCCCACGAGGTACAGCACCGCCAGCCGCGGGTGGCCGGCCCGCGCCAGGTCCACCGCGTCGACCGCGTAGGTGGAGAACGTGGTCAGGCCACCGAGCACCCCGACAGCGACGAATGGTCGCAGCAACCGGTGCGGGATGGCGGTCTCAGTGATCATCACCAGGAGGGCCCCGATGGCGACGCATCCGACGACGTTGACCAGCAGCGTCGACCACGGCAACTGGCCGGCGTCGTGCGGCAGGGCTTCGGAGACCGCGAAGCGGAGCAGGGTTCCGATCGCGCCACCGAGGCCGACCACCAGTAGGACATCCCACCGGCGCCGGGACCGGCGTGCATCGCGGGCTTGTCGCCGGGCCTGGTCGAACGCCTGGGTGTCGTCGTCGCGAACGGCTCTCGAAGCCCTCGCCACCGTCATCGCCTCCTACCCGCGCAGCGCCATTTGCACTGGGTAGGGACTGTTGGCGGAGGTTTCCACGGTTGGTTCCGGCGAGCCCCACCGCCGGCAATTTATCTACCGTATCAAGCCGCCAGGACTGTGGCGTAGGCCACGCCACCAGCGCAAGCAGAGCGCTTGCAACTGCTAGCACCCCGGCGTACGGTCGGTTTTGTGGGTAGCAAGAGGTGGCAACGGTGAGCAAGACGGACGGCCCCGTGGGGCAGGCCGTCGAGCAGGTCGGCCATGTCGTCGGCCAGGCGGTCGAGGACATTGGCAGCTATATCCGCCGTCAACGGGAAGGCGCGCAGGTCTCGCTTCGGCAGCTCGCCAAGCAGACCGGCGTGAGCAACCCGTACCTCAGCCAGATCGAACGCGGGCTGCGCAAGCCGTCAGCCGAGATCCTGCAGCAGATCGCCAACGGGCTGCGGATCTCCGCCGAGGCGCTGTACGTCAAGGCGGGCATCTTGAGCGAACGGCCGGCCGGTGCGGTCGTCGACGCGGTGTTCGCCGACAGCGAGCTGACCGAACGCCAGAAGCAGGTCTTGCTCGACATCTACCAGAGCTTCAGGCGGGAGAACGACCAGAACGTCGACTCCGCCGCGAGGAAAGAGGAGTGATCAACATGGCACGACCCATGCCCAACGCGCAGGACATCCGCAAGGCACGCGAGCAGGCCGCCAAGGCCGTCAGCGAGCGGGCCGAGATCATCAAGACGCCGCTGCTGGCCGCCCTCGGTGTCGGCGAAGCCGCTGCCGCGGCTGCCGTCGACGCGCTGTCCAAGGCTCGTAGCCGGGCCACCGAAAGCCGCGAGACCGCCCAGGCACGCGCCGAGAAGCTGCAGGAGCGGATCTCCGAGGTGCCGACCGAGCTCGGCGGGCTTCGCAGCCGGCTGAACGGTGAGGAGCTGCGCAAGCTAGTGGACGCGCTCGCGGAGCAGGCCAAGAACGCCTACGTCGAGCTGGCCGAGCGCGGTGAGTCGACGTGGGAGCGGATCCGCCAGCAGCCGCAGGTCTCCCAGACGCTCAAGAGCGTCCAGGACGCCTCCAGCCAGCTGGGTGAGCGGGTCGACACGGTTGCCGAGACGGTGCTGTCCCGGGTGAGCCGCAACATCCGTTCGACCGGTGAGAAGGCCGCCAATCGCACCGAGAAGGCCGCCGCGGAGGTCGTGGAGGTCGTCCAGGACACCGCTGACGACGCCGCGCACACCGCGCGGAGCACGAGCCGCAAGGCTGCCAACCGCACCGCGCCCCGCAAGCCGTCAGGCTCGGGTGGCGGCTCGGGTAGCAGCAAGCCAAGCAACAGCTGACCGCGACGCAGTTCCGACCGGGCCGGGGAGTCACTCCCCGGCCCGGTCTGCGTTGCGGCGTGCCCCGCGCCCCGGGGATGCCTCGCCCGCGCACTCGCACGTACTCTTGACGCCGTGGAGCTGCTGTACGAGCTGGATGGCTACATCCTGTTTGCGCTGTGGTGCCTCGGGATTCCGGTGGGCGCATACGCGTTCTTCCACGCCCTTGTTCAGCGTTCGGACGCCTTCACCGCTGCCGAGAAGTTGACCAAGCCTGCGTGGCTGGGCATCACCGGAGCCGGGCTGCTCCTGCTCGTGTTGTTTCGAGGCCCGTTGACCCTGTTCTGGCTCGTCGGGCTGATCGCCGTGTTGGTCTACCTCGTGGACGTGCGACCCAAGGTGGTCGAGGTGCAGCGAGGTCCGCGCTGGTGAGTCCCACCGATTGGGCCGCCATGGGCACGCTGCACGTCGAGCCGGCCCTGGACCGGCCGGAGCTGCTCGCCGAACCGGTGGCCAAGGCGCTCGCGGCGCTCGACCCGACTGGCGCGGTCACCGTCGGCGTCGCGGAGATCGACCCCGAGCTCGCGGACACCGCGGCGTTCTGCGAAGCGTACGGCTCGCCGCTTGACGCTTCGGCCAACTGTGTGGTGGTCGCCGGCCGCCGATCCGGCGAGGTGCGCCACGCCGCCTGCCTGGTGCTCGCCACCACCCGAGCCGATGTCAACGGGTTGGTCCGCCGGCACCTCGACGTCCGCAAGGCTTCGTTCGCCCCGATGGACGAGGCCGTGAAGCTCACCGGCATGGAGTTCGGCGGCATCACGCCGCTCGGGCTCCCCACCGGGTGGCCGCTGCTGCTCGACCCGGCCGTCATTGCCGCGCCTGGTGTCGTCGTCGGCAGCGGCCTGCGCCGCAGCAAGCTGGTTCTGCCCGGAGCGCTGCTGGCGCAGCTGCCCGCCGCCGAAGTGCTGGAAGGTTTGGGTCGCCCGGTGAGCTAGTTACCAGATCCTGACCCGCTGCTGTGGCGGGCGGAACATCCGGTCGTTCGCGGCCACGCCGAACGCCTCGTAGAAGCCAGGCACGTTGGTCACCACACCGTTGGTGCGGTACTCGTCGGGGCTGTGCGGATCGGTCAACAGTCGCTGGCGGAGCGCGTCATCGCGGATCTTCTCCCGGCAGATCTGCGCCCAGCCCAGGAAGAACCGCTGTTCACCGGTGAACCCGTCCATCTCCGGTGCGGTTCGGCCGCCGAGCGACAGCCGGGAACAGGTCGTCCTGCGGCCGGACGCTCCTGTCGTACCCCGCGAGCTGGAGCCCGGACGTCGGGGTCGGTGGTGGCGGCGTTGTACACGCCGATGCAGAACCAGCGTGACGATGGCAATGCGGACGCCCAAAGCGAGACCGTCGGCCGGATCCGGCCGACGTGTTACTGCTGCGCACAGCACTCCCCGACGTCGTGATCCGCCATGTGATCGTTTCGGCCGACGGCCGGCAGGCACGTTACTGATCTGACGGCTCACGCATGGCTAGCTCACCCGTAAGAGGACGGCGATCACCCGCGTCATGTCGTCGCGAACACCTGAGGAGCTGGGTGTGGGTCCTGAGCGGCGACCTGCGCGCTCTGCTTGCGCAGCACGTATGACCGGTACTCGTCAAAGTCCAACGACACGTTGGTGCCCTCGTCGAGCATTTCCAACGGGTCGGGTGTCGGTGCAGTAGCGACGATCGTCCCAGTGGCGGTCTCGATCTGATACTCGGCTGTGGCACCGTGAAACACCGAGTTCAACACGACCCCGTCTCCGTCCGCGACGACCGGTTTGAGCGACACCGTCTCCGGCCGGACCACGAGGTACGCAGGCTCGCCGGCGCGGACGTCATCATGGCAGGGCACGGAGGCATCACGCCCGAACGCGACGACGCGTGCCGTGCCATCTTCGACCCGCTGTGGGGAAACCTTGATGAAGTTGGCCCGGCCGATGAAGTCGGCCACGAACACACTGGCGGGCCTCAGGTAGATCTCTCCGGGCGGCCCGACCTGCTCGATACAACGGCTCCAGCATCGATTCGACGCTTGGCTCGCGGCCTGCCGCAAGGCCGGGGTCGAGGCCGGCTCCAAGGCCGACGCGCGAACCAGCGCCCGCCAGCTCGAGCCAGCAGCCGGCCATGAGCATGCTCGAGCTCGCCATCGCAGCCGCGCAAGCTCGCAGGCAGCAGCGGTCCAGGTCCGCGAGGGACAACCAGTGGCGGCCCAGCCCGAGCCCGCGGCCCCGCAACACGTCCCAGGATCCGTTCCGTCGCAGCTCGTCCTCAGGGCCAGGGTCGTCGTCACGCTCATCCGGCGACACGTGGACCGCGTCGGAGATCAGAGCACAGTTCAGAGACGCTCTGTCTCGCGGCGATCGCGGATCGAGCAGCAGTGGCCCGCGTCGAGGTGGTTCGGACCGCTACCGGCGGTGACGACCCAGCAGCCGGATGGTCCGGACGGCTCCCGCCGGTAGTGGGTACCGGCACCACCCGACCGCCGCACGGGCCCGGCGTTGCCGATGACCCAGTCCCGCTCCCCACGCGGAGTCGCACGCCGCTTCCGCTGAGAAATCGGTGGAGTTCGGTCGGTGCCCCCGGTAGGAACGAACCGGCTTCAGGGTTGGAGGATCCGTGCTGCTGCATCCTGCGCTGGTCGAGGCGCTGGTCCGCGAGCGTCAGGCGGACTTCCTTCGTGCTGCCGAGCGGCGCCGCTTGGGCCATCTCGCTGCGCACCGACGATCAAGATCCGCGAGGCAGCGCGTCGGTTGGTTCCTGATGGAGCTCGGATTGCGGGTCGCGGTCGTGAGCGAGCCGGCTGCGTCCTTGGCACCGGCTACCCCGAGCGATAGATCCCGGAGTTGACGCCAGCGACGTGCCGCGCCGCTCCCGAGCCGACGCTTCCGAGTCGATGCGAGGCGGCGAAGTCGCGATGCACAGGCTTAGCCCGCCCTTGTCGTCGGCTTATTGGCGGAGTGACTAGCGTGCGCTCATTCCTCGCTTGCCGAGGTGGTGATCTGCAAGTGTCGGTTAACACGCGGGCATTCGCGGATGAAGCCCACCCGGCCGATCGCATTGCCAAGCCCGCTGCGACAGAACAGCAACCGGCCGGCGAAGCGGACGCTGCGACCGATCCGGAGACTCCCGTCCGGTACGCATCAAGCGTCCGCCCCATACGTCCTGACCGGCGGCCGCACCCACCCTCGGACACGCCTCGGACTGGAGACGCCGGTGTCCACCCGTCCCTACCTCGCGACGTTCGCTCCGCCCGCCGGGCGCGAGCATCGGGCCGTCGTCGAGCTGTGCATGTACCCTCGATCGCTGGCAGAGGTGGCGGCCTTGCTTCGCTTGCCGCTCGGCGTCGCCCGAGTCTTGATCGGCGATCTGGTCGAGCTCAGCGCGCTTGCCGTCCATCACGGCACCGAGCCGCGTGACACCCCGCCGAGCGGCATCCTGCTGCATCGTGTACTCGAAGGGCTACGGAGGCTCTAATGCAGCAGACGAAGCTTCGGTTTAGACCAGGTGCCTGGCACGATCCAGCCGTTCGGTCTAGCATCCCCCACGCTCGACCCGGCTCACGCACAGCGGGCGCCCAGCCCGTGAGTCGACACCTATCCCGCAAGGGGGTCTCGTTGCCGGCTCAGCTCGCCTCTCTCGCCGAGCGGCTACGGCCAGTACTGCGCGGTCAGATGCGACCGCACCCGACCCGACCTGTCGGGGTGATCGCTGCTGCCGACGGCGAGTCGCCGGCCATGCCGCGGCACCGCCGCGTCCCCGAGCCGAGCGCCGACTTCGACCAGCGGCGCCGTTGGCTTATTGCCGCCGCCGCCGGGCTGTTCGGGCTCTCGGTGCTGATGCTCGGTCTGCTCCAGGTCGACGCTGGGCGGCTGGACGCCGCCCGGCCCGACACTGCAGTCGTGGTGGCGCCGTCCTCGCC
>JACDBJ010000188.1 GCA_013695005.1 Pseudonocardiales bacterium | reverse complement strand
CGACCGCGAAGGCGATGCTGGTCAGCAGAACGAGGCCTTCGGGCACCATCGGCACCAGCGCCGCGACCATGCCCCGCAGGGCGCCGCTGAAGTCCACCGACTCAACCTGCAGCTGGCTGTAGATGATCAATGCGCCAGCCGGGATCATGAGGTAGGTGATGATCTTCAGGATCGTGTTGATCCCGCTGCGCAGCTCCGAGCGCACCAGTGTGAACCGGCTGGCCTCCTCGGCGAGCTTCGCGGCGTAGGCCTCCCGGCCGACCTTGGTCGCGCGGTACCCCCCGGAGCCGGCGACGACGAAGCTGCCGGACATGACGTGGTCGGCTGGCTGCTTGTGCACCGGGTCCGACTCGCCGGTCAGCAGCGACTCGTCGATCTCCAGCGCCTCGGCCTCCAGCACGTCGCCGTCCACGACGATCTTGTCGCCGGGTCCGAGCTCGATGACGTCGTCCAGCACGACCTGGTGCGGGGACAGCTCCGCCACGACGCCGTCGCGGCGCACCTGCGGCTTGGCCTCGCCGATGATCGCCAGCCGCTCCAGCGTCCGCTTCGCCCGCAGCTCCTGGACGATGCCGATGCCGGTGTTGATCAGGATGACGAACCCGAATAGTCCGTCCTGGATCGGGCCGATCACCAGGATGATCGCGAACAGCACCCCGATGATCGCGTTGAACCGGGTGAAGACGTTCGACTTGACGATCTCGCCGACGCTGCGGCTGGCCCGCGCGGGCACGTCATTGGTCTGACCAGCGGTGACGCGTTGCTGAACCTGAGCTGCGGTCAGACCCCGGGCCAGATCGATCCGCTCATCGGTCGTCGACACCCGGGGGATGCTACGGACAACGGGTCTCCGTGAGTACCGAGTCAGCCCTTGTCGAGTTCGCGGGCGCCGAGCTGACCGAGGTAGTCCACGATGCGGTGGGCGTCCTGGCGGCCGGGTCGAGGTCGGGGTTGTAGATACACAAGGTCATTCCCAGGCAACCCGGCGCACGCAGGGCGGCCGCGGTGAGCGCCTCCAGCTCCGACCAGCGCAAGCCGCCGGGCTGAGGGTAGTCGACGGCCGGCAGGGCATCGGTGGACAGGACGTCGAGGTCGACGTGTAGCCACCAGTTGTCGACCCGCCGCAGGAGGCGGGCGGTGGCGGCGATCGCCGCGGAGGTCATCGGCGGTGTGGATCGCGATCATTTCAGCGACCGACGGAATCGCATGCGCGGCCAGCTCGTCGGCGTCGCGGGGCCCAAGTACGACGACGGCGCGCGGGTCAAGGGTCGGCAGCAGGCGAGTCAGTGAGAGCGGCAGGTTCTCCCGATGAAGTCCCAGAACGAAGCCGAGTTCGCAGTCTGCGGCCTCACCGGTGGTGCTGCGGGTGGGTGGCCAGGCGTCCTCGTGGCCGTCGACGAACAGCAGACCCACCTCACCGACGACGTCACCCGCACCGCGCAGGCACCCGAGCAGGACAGGGCAGTCGCCGCCGATGACGAGCGGACGGTCACCGCCGCGCAGGCTCTCGACGACCGCACCCCGCAACGCCGCGGTCGTGATCTGCAGGCTGTCCAATGCCCGCAGCCCGCAGTGGGGATCCGGCTCCGGTCGGAGTACGCCGACGTCCACGTCACCGGCGTCAACACACGGCGCAGCGCCAGGTCGCCGTAGTCGAGCCAGGAGCCCCGCGTCGCGCAGCACCTCCGGTGCCCTCGCCACCCCATCCGGACGGCCGGCGGAGTTGAACGGGGCGCCGATGACTCTCAGCGGTCCCCCTGGTGATGAAGGCGTACCTGACAGCATTGACAGCTCCGTGCGATGGCTCAGCCCTTGTCGAGCTCGCGGGCGCCGAGCTGGGCGGTGAGCAGCTCCATCGCTACTTCCTCTGGGTCGCGGCGCGGCGGCTGCTCGCCGGGAGGCTCGGCGGCCTCGGCGAGCATCGCGTCGTCGTCGACCGGCGGCGGCTCGGAGGGCGGCGGTTGCGCGTCGAGCTGGTGCCGCGACGGGGGTGGGTTCGGAGCTGCCGGAGGCTTCGGAGCGGGACTGGTGCCGAGGTCGAGGCTGCCGTCGTTGTGCTCGCAGCGCACCCGCCAGTCGACCCCGAGCACGGCGTTCAGCGCGGCGACGATCACGTCGGTGTTGCGCTGCTCGGACAGCCGCCGGGCGAGCGGCGCGGACGGGATCGTCAGCACGAGCGTGTTGCCCTCGACGGCCTGCACGGTGGCGTTGGACAGCAGCACCTCCGTGGTGCGGCTGCGCTCGCGCACTGCGGCCAGCAGCTCGGACCACACCCGGCGGACGGCGACGGCGTCCATGCCCGGGGCTTCGGTCGGCGGATCGGTCGGTGTCTCGGCCGCGCCGTTTGGAGCCATATCGCGGGCCGTGACGGCCTCGACATCGCGTTTTGGCTCCGAATCGCGGGTCTGGGGCTCGGACGGAGGTGCCGCAGGCTTGGCCGGGGGGGCCGGAGCGGCTTGCTTGGACGGCTGGGCCGCGGTCGGCTCCCGAGGGGCGTCCGGTGGCGGGGCGATCGAGATGCGGCGCTCCATCCGCTCCAGGCGTTGCAGCAGCGCGGCGTCGCCCTCCGCGGCGGCCGGCAGCAGCATTCGGGCGCACACCAGCTCCAGCAGCAGCCGTGGCGCGGTCGTCCCACGCATGTCGGTCAGCCCGGTGTGCACGATCTCGGCGTAGCGGCTCAGCGTGGCCGGCCCGAGCCGGCCGGCTTGCTCCACCATCCGCGCCAGCTGGTCGCCGGGGGCGTCCACCAACCCGCGCGTGGCGGCGTCCGGCACCGCCTCCAGCAGCGTCAGGTCGCGCAGCCGGTCGAGCAGGTCGGCGGCGAATCGACGTGGGTCGTGCCCCGCTTCGACAAGCCGGTCGACCGCGCCGAAGACGGCCCCGCCATCGGCCGCCGCAAGCGCGTCGACGACGTCGTCGATCAGCGCGACGTCGGTGACGCCGAGGAGTGCGACCGCCCGCTCGTAGGTGACGCCGTCGGCCCCGGCGCCGGCCAGCAGCTGGTCGAGCACGCTCAACGCGTCCCGGGCCGAGCCGCCCCCGGCTCGGATGACCAGCGGATACACCGCCGGGGCGACCGTCACGTTCTCCTCGGCGCAGATCCGCTCCAACAGCGCCCGCTGGGTGCCGGGCGGAATCAGGCGGAACGGGTAGTGGTGGGTGCGCGAGCGGATGGTGGGCAGGACCTTGTCCGGCTCGGTGGTGGCGAACACGAAGACGAGGTGGTCCGGCGGCTCCTCGACGATCTTGAGCAGGGCGTTGAAACCCTGCGTGGTGACCATGTGTGCCTCGTCGACGATGAACACGCGGTACCGCGACTGCGCCGGCGCGTAGAAGGCCCGGTCGCGGAGCTCGCGGGCGTCGTCCACGCCGCCGTGCGACGCCGCGTCGAGCTCGATCACGTCGATGTTGCCCGGCCCCTCGGGGGCGAGCGCGACGCACGAGTCGCACACCCCGCACGGGTCCGGCGTCGGCCCCTGCTCGCAGTTCAGCCAGCGGGCCAGGATGCGCGCCGAGGAGGTCTTGCCGCAGCCGCGGGGGCCGGAGAACAGGTAGGCGTGGTTGATCCGCCCGGCCGCGAGTGCGGTCCGCAGCGGCTCGGTGACGTGCTCCTGCCCGACCACCTCGGCGAAGCTCGCCGGTCGGTACTTGCGGTACAACGCCAGCGCCACGACGGCGAGGCTACCCGGGCGTCAGGACACCAGGATGACCCCTGGCGACCAGTCGCCCACTGCCTTCGCCAGCCGGGCGTCGCAGGTCCACAGCGGCGCGTCGAGGCGTCGCGCCACCGCGAGGTAGTGCGCGTCGTACGCAGCGGCGAGGCTGTGTTCTCGAGCGAGGTCGAACGCCTGCCGGTGCAGCTCGATGTCACCATGCAGCTCGATCGGGAGCACCGACACCATGGCGAACGCAGCTGCGCACGAATCGACGCCTCGGATTCCGGCTGTGGCGAGCCGATGGAGCGCGGTTACCACCTCATAGAACAGCAGCGTGGGCGCGTGCAGCGAGACACCGTCGGTCAACCAACCCCGCCAGGCGGCGTCCACCTCATCTGCCTGGTCGTCGAGGACGTAGCAGACGACGAGGCTAGCGTCGACGCAGACTGTCGAGGAGCTGGGCATCTCGTTCCTCCCGGCCCTCGCGCAGTAGCTCGCTCACGTCGATATCGGCGAACTGCCCAGTTGCTCGATCGGCGCGCAGCCGTGCGCGGTGCTGATCCATCGCGGCAAGGGCTTGAGACACCCCGGCGCGGCGTTGATCGCGAAGTCTTAGGTAGTCCGCCAAGGGAACGACAACCGCCTTCGGCTCGCCACCTCGCTCGACGATTACGGTCTCGCCGCGCTCGACTCCGTCCATCAGCGCACCGAAGTGCACCCTGGCTTCGGTCGCGCTCACCCGACGCTCCACCGTTACCCCATCAATCGATGCATCGATGCATGACCTACCGCAACCCCGGCTATGACGAGCTGTCACTCCAGGAGGCGGCCGGCGACGTCCAGCTTGACCGACTTGTCGACCCATGGCCGAAGCTCCAGCCTGGTTTCCGGAACCGGCCGCGGCTCGGGCTCGGTGAGCGCGTCGCCGTCGAGGCGGGTGAAGAAGTTGACGGTCATCGCGTCGTCGAGCGCCGGGTGATCGAGCCGGTTGTGGCAGCCCCGGGTCTCCTGCC
>JACDBJ010000182.1 GCA_013695005.1 Pseudonocardiales bacterium | reverse complement strand
GAGCTGATCCGGATCGCGCCCGCCGCCCACCTCGGTGACCTGCTGGGGCTGCTGGTGGTGCGACGGCCGGCCGGATCGGCCGCGTTCTCCGCCGACGAGGACACCACGCTGGTCGAGCTCGCGCGGCAGGTGGCACTCGCGCTGCACAACGTCCAGCTCGACTCCGCACTGCAGGCGTCGCTGGAGGAGGTGCGGCGGCGCAACGTCGAGCTGCAGGCCTCGCGGCTGCGCATCGTCACCGTGGCCGACGAGTCGCGGCGGGCGATCGAGCGAAACCTGCACGACGGCGCGCAGCAACACCTCGTCGCGCTGGCCGTCAAGCTCGGGCTGGCCCGCCAGCTCATCCAGACCGCTCCGGAGATCGCGGCCGGACAGCTCGAGGAGCTGCGCACCGACGTCCAGTCCACGATCACCGCCGTCCGCGAGCTCGCCCACGGCATCTACCCGCCGCTGCTGCGACAGCAGGGCCTCGGTGAGGCGCTGCGGACCGCGGCCACCCGCTCGCCGCTGTCCTGCAACGTCGAGGTCGACCTGCCCGGGCGGTATCCGGTAGAGGTCGAGACGGCGGTGTACTTCTGCTGCCTCGAGGCGATCCAGAACGCGGGCAAGCACGCCGGTGAGGGCGCCACCATCACCGTGCGGGTGAACACCGACGGTCCGCGGCTGCTCTTCTCGGTCAGCGACGATGGTGCCGGCTTCGCGACCGGGACCGACCTGGCGGCCAGCGGGCACGGCTTCGTGAACATGCTCGACCGGCTCGGGGCGATCGGCGGTTCGCTGGAGGTGGAGTCCGCGCCCGGGGGCGGCGCCACGATCAGCGGGAGCATCCCGGCCGAACCGCTCGACGGTGACGCCGACGGTCGCAAGAACGACGGTGACAAGTGAGCCGGCCGGACGGTTTCGACGCCGTCGTCGTCGGCTCCGGCCCGAACGGGCTGGTCGCCGCCGTGCGGCTGGCCGAGGCGGGCCGCCGCACGCTGCTGGTCGAGGCGGCCGACACGATCGGCGGCGGCTTGCACACCCTGGACCTGACCCTGCCCGGGTTCCGCCACGACCTGTGCTCGACGGTGTTGCCGCTGACGCTGGCCTCGCCCGCGTTCCGCGCGTTGCACGTCGAGGACGACGGCGTGGAGTTCGTCCACCCACCGGTGGCGGCTGCCCACCCGCTCGACGGCGCCGACGCCGTCCTGGTGCACCGCGATCTGGAACGCACTGCGGCCGGGTTGGGCCGCGACGGTGGCCGGTGGAAGGCGACGGTCGGGGCGACCGCCAGGGCCGGCGATCCGCTCGTCGACTCGCTGCTCGCGCCGCTGGGCTGGCCGAAGGCGCCGTTCTCGCTGGCTCGCTACGGGGCACTGGGCATCCTGCCGGCCACGGCGGTCGGCAGGGCCGCCTTCCGGACCCCGGCGGGAAGGGCTGTGTTCGGCGGGATGTCGGCGCACTCCATCCTCGACCTGCACTCCCCCGTCACCGCCGGCTACGGGTTGCTCATAGCGGCACTGGTCCACCATGTCGGGTGGCCGGTGGTGCGAGGTGGTTCGCAGCAGCTGGCCGACGCGCTCGTGGCGCGGCTGCGGCGTAGCGGCGGTGAGGTGGCAACCGGCACCCGGGTGCGCCGGCTGTCCGACCTGCCGCCCGCGGAGACCGTGCTGCTCAACGTCAACCCGGCGCAGTTCGTCGAGATGGCCGGGGATCGGCTGCCCAAGGGTTACCGCCGGCGCTTGCAGCGCTTTCGGCACGGGCCGGGCGTGTTCAAGCTCGACTACGCGCTGGACGGACCGGTGCCGTGGCGCGATCCCGCCGTCGGCGGTGCCGGCACCGTGCACCTCGGCGGCACGCTGGAGGTGATCGCGGCCGGCGAGCGGCAGGTCGCCCACGGCGAGCACCCGGACCGGCCGTTCGTGCTGCTGGTGCAGGCCTGCGTCGCGGACCCGAGCCGGGCGCCGGCCGGCAAGCACACCCTGTGGGCGTACTGCCACGTGCCCAACGGCTCGACAGTCGACATGACGGCGGCGATCGAGGGCCAGATCGAGCGGTTCGCGCCAGGGTTCCGCGACCGGGTGCTGGCGCGGCGGGTGACCCCCCCGGCAGCGCTGCAGGAGATCAACCCGAACCTGGCTGGCGGCGACATCTGCGGTGGGGCCGCGGACCTGCGTCAGTTCGTCGCCCGGCCGGTGCTCTCGTTTCGCCCGTGGCGCACCCCGCTGCCGGGAGTCTTCCTCTGCTCGGCAAGCACGCCGCCCGGCGGCGGTGTCCATGGCATGGGTGGGTGGGAGGCCGCCGAGCTGGCGCTGCGCACGGTCAGGCCGGCACCAGCTCCCGCAACGCGGTCGGAGTGAGGTCGTCCTTGCGGACGTAGCCTGCCGCGCCGCAGGACTGGGCGTCGGCCGGCAGGTCGTCCGCCGCGTAGGTGGACAGCAGCACGACCCTCGCCGCCGGCTCGGTGTCCAAGATCCGCCGGGTCGCCTCGATCCCGTTGATCCCGGGCAGGTTGATGTCCATTAGCACAACGCCAGGCCGCAGCTCGACGAACTTCGCCACGGCGTCCTCCCCCGAGTCCGCCTCGCCGACGACCTGCCACCCCGGCACCATGCTGACCACCGTGCGCGCCACGGCGCGGAACAGCGCCTGGTCGTCGACGATCAGCACATCGACCACGGAGCCTGCCTCCATCCCCTCTCGGAGCAGTCGGCTCCCCATGCTTCCAGCCTCCCCCCGGCCGGTTCGGGCGCCAAGTGCGCAGGCACCCGAATTCGTGAGTGCTAGCTTCCCCGGTCCGACAGGTAGAGCAGGACCGCCTTGACCCGCCGGTTGACGTCGGACTCGGTGGACAGCCCGAGCTTGGCGAACAGCACGTTGATGTGCTTCTCGACCGCCCGCTCGGACAGGAAAAGCGCTCCGGCGACTCCCGCGTTGCTCTTGCCCTGCGCGATCTCGGCGAGCACCTCGCGTTCGCGCGGGGTCAGTGCGGCCAGCGGCGAGGAACGCGCCCGGCCGGAGGCCGAGACGAGCATGTCGACCACCGCGGGATCGATCACCGAGTCGCCGCTGGCGACCGCTCGCACCGCATGGACCAACTGTTGTGGCTCGCTCACCCGCTCCTTGAGCAGGTAGGCGCGTCCGGCGCTGCCCTCGGCGAGCAGGGTCGTGGCGTAGCTCGGCTCGGCGTAGTGCGACAGCACGACCACGCCGACCTTCGGGTGGCTGCGGCGTAGCTGGGCGGCGGCCTGGATGCCCTCGTCGTCGGACGTCGGCGGCATCCGGACGTCGGTGACGACGACGTCGGGAGAGGAATTCTCGACGGCGGCGATGAGCTGTGGCAGGTCGGCGCACTCCGCGACGACCTGGATGTCCGGTTCCTGGTCGAGCAACCGGCATACGCCCTCGCGCACGAGCAGGGAGTCCTCGGCGACGACGACCTTGAGACTCACCCCGCGAAGAGTAACGCTAGGCACCCAGACGCCACCGGCCTCGCACCGCCTTGACGTGGCCCGACACCGGGGACGACGGCGGGGTGCTGCGCCGTACCAGCACGGTGCTCACCCACCCTGCGGAACTGGAGGTGCAGGCATGACGATCGACGAGATGCTGGCCGCCGCCCGTGCCCGGCTGCACCGGCTCGAACCGCAGCAGGCCGCCGCGGCGGCCGCGCAGGGCGCGTTGC
>JACDBJ010000163.1 GCA_013695005.1 Pseudonocardiales bacterium | reverse complement strand
CAAGAATGGTGCGGGCGTCGGTTTGGACCGACGATCGGCGCGGCTGGTGCGGCGGAGCTGCCGGCTTGAAGAGCACCCGCTGCGGTGGAATCTTCTTGTCAATCATTGTTGACCTCTCATTGAGTGGCAGTTGGCTCCGTTGGTGGCCAGCGCTGGCCGGAACAGACGCGGTGTCTCGATCAGGGCCTGATGGCTGCAGGCGAGCTCGCTGCTTTGATCTGGGCCCGCGACATCGCGTCATCTCCAGCGGCGCGGTGTGCCGTGCGCCGTGGCTGGAGGTGATCCGCCAGCTCAAAATCGGGCAGCACGCCCTGGACCGAGCGGGTGCAAGAAGCTCGACGCCGGTTGCTGCCACTACGAACCGCCAAGCTGGGCGGTGCCGCCGTCGTCTCCGCCGGTATCGAAGACCGAGCGGTAGGTACCGGCGGGGTAGATGTTGACGAGCTGAAACCCGTCGTCTTTGTCGGCCCAGACGACCAGTTCCAGCCGGTTCGTAGGGGTGTCGTTGTGCCAGAACTGGATCCCGACGGGGAGATCGAGCTCGGCCCGGTGGACGTGCAGGCGCCCGCAGGACCAGGCGGGGCAGGGCCGGCGTACCAGGCGCGGCCGATGAGCTCGAACAGCCGCACGGTCACGTCGTGACTCGACGGTTGATCCGGCAGGATCAGCCAACGTCGGGCCATGAGGGTCAGCCGGGCGATGGCGTAGGCCAGCTCCCCGCTGCCGTAGGGGCTGTGGTAGTCGGGCTCGGGGTCGTCATGGTTGACGGCGGTTCCGAGGTGGGCGCCCGAGATGCTCAGCGGCCATGGCGGGCCGGTGAGGCTGCCCAGCCGCAAGATCATGTGACCGCGCCGGTAAACGGGTTCGAAGCCGACGACCGTTGTCGCCGGATCGACCGAGTAGATGACCGGGTGTTCCCCACCTCCGGTGATGCCGAGGTCGGGGTAACGGGCCACGGTGGCGGCCATGGTGACGTGGTCGATACCGGTGGTGGCGGCCAGTTTCGGGAGCGGAGCGAAGTCGGCGCGGCGAGCGCGCAGTTGGGTGCGGATCAGGGCGGCGACCCGCTCCAGGGCCGGCGAATGGGCGGCGGCGGCGGCGGGACCTGGACGCTGCCGCGATTGGTGGTTCGACGATGGCCTGCGGCGCTTGTTGGTGCTCATGACGGCTCCAATGCGGATCGAAATGTGGGTTCAGGACGGCTGCTGTGGGCGCAGCCGCAGGGCCCCGCCGGCGTAGATCCGGTGGGGGTTGGGGATGTGCGGGTTGAGCGCCGCCAGTGCGGCCACCGAGGTCGAGTACTGGGCGGCGTAGCCGCTCAGGGTCGTGCCGGGTTGGATCACCGTGGTGCCCTGGCACAGCGGCCGGATCTTGAGCTGGGTGCCGGCCGCGATCACATTGCGATTGGCGATGTGGTTGTCGGCTGCCAGCTGCTCAAGGCCGGTGTGGTAGCGCAGCGCGATCTGGGTCAGGGTTTCCCCGGACGTCACCCAGTGGGTGCGCTCCACCGGAGGCGGACACGGTTGCGGCGCAACTGGCAGCGGAGCCGGTTCGAGCTCCGCCCTCGGCCCGCTACTCGCGGTGGCCGTCGGCGGCTGTCCGCCCGGTGGCTGTGCCGGATCGGACTCGCCGCTGGGCCAGGTGACCAAGAAGGCCACGGTCGCGGTGGCGACAACCGCCAGCACCACGATCAACCCGGCGCGAACCAGTGCAGTCCTAGCGGCAAGCCCCGCCCGCACCCGGCCGGTTGCATAGGCCGCAACAGCAGCGGCCACCGCTGCGACATAAGCCGCCGCGCCACGGGCGGCTCCCCGCAACCGGGCCGAGGCGGAACGAGCGGTCCCTCGCGCCCGCAACGACGTGACGCGTGCTTGCAGCAGGGCATGCGAAAGCTCGCGCCGCAACTCCGCAATACTTGGTCGGCGTTTCATGCAGTCTCCTTCACAACTTGGGATCACCTGGGCGCTGCTCGACGGGGGCTGCGGTGGCCCGCGAGACCTCGGCCTGACCCGCCGGCTCGAACCAGGCCGCGGCGTGGCCGCCGGAAGACCCAAGAGGTGTGGCCGCGATCCGCGTTGGACGGCAGAGCGGCTAGGGAACTGGCTAGATTGGCCGGGCAACGCCACAACGGTCGGTCCAGCACCGCGCCCGGCCGGACTGCTTCGTTGCGACCCGAGGGCCGGCCCCACCGCGCGCAGCTGCAACGACTGGCGACGGTCCTCAACGGCGGGCTGTTCCCGAGGAACTGCCAGGTCAAGTGGTTGGCGCACATCCAGCGATGCGCGCCCGCGATGAGGGATCAGATTGGCCAGCGGGGCGCTGACCTCACCGCGCTCCCGGTCGAGCTGGGGCTGGCCGAACACGGTGGCGTGGTAGAAGCGTTCAGCGCGGCGCACCAGCGCGATGACCTGAGCTTCGGCCGCCGCATGAGCCTCCGCGCTGGCCCAGATGCCCTCGTGATGACCGTGCTCGTGGCTGATGAGGGCGGCCACCGTCTCCGCGGACCAGGAGATCGCGTCCCAATGCGCCCGCGGGATCACGGCCCAGGTGCGGCCGTCGGGCGCGGTCCAGGCATAGCCGAACAGTCCCGTGTGCAGCTCGTGCAGGGCCGCGGCCTGGGTCTCGTCTCGCGGTCGCACACGGCTGAGGTCCAGCACCAGCACACCGGGCCCGCCGCCGAGTTCGACCAGCAACGCCTCGGGCAGCTGCGA
>JACDBJ010000154.1 GCA_013695005.1 Pseudonocardiales bacterium | reverse complement strand
GTCAGCACGAGCAGCGCATGCGGCCCGAACTTGATCGCGGTCTCGACCACCCGCTGCACGGGCGGGTTGGGCCGGTAGGTGGCGATGACCTCGCGGCGTCCGGAGTCCGAGACGTAGTGCACCTCGGCCGTCCCACCGCTGCGAGCGATGGCCCTGGCCTCGTCCTGCGCTGCGTCGAGGTCAGCCTTGACGATCGTGCCCGGCTTGGGGGGACCGTCGATCCCCGGTGCCGGGCGGGTGAAGACAACCCGGTAGGGCCGCCGAGCCACTACTGGCCCACCTCCGCCGATGACGTCAGCCTTACTGATCTTCCGCGTACTGATCTTCCGCGTCGAGGCCAATCTACCTCGGATGATCGCGGTCGCGCGCGCCCTGACCGAAGGCGTCGGTGGCTTCGCCTACGCTGCGGGACGTGGGCGAGACGGCACTTACCGAGGCAGGCACGGCGGGCATCGCGACGGCCGGCACCGCGGAGCCGCCACGCCGCCCTGCGCTGTCACCGTCGCGCGCCAGCGACTTCAAGCAGTGCCCACTGCTGTACCGCTTCCGGGCCATCGACCGGCTGCCCGAGACGCCGTCGCGGGCGCAGGTGCGCGGCACCGTCGTGCATGCGGCGCTGGAGCGGCTCTACCGGCTGCCGGCTGGCGATCGGGTGCCGCAGGCCGCGGTGGACCTGGTGAGCCCGGTGTGGACGGACCTCCTCGACGCCGCGCCCGAGCTCGGCGAGATGTTCGACGGGGCTGACGATCCCGAGCTGCAGGAGTGGCTCGAGTCGGCCGGCATGCTGCTGCAGGGGTACTTCCAGCTGGAGGACCCGCGGCGGCTGGAGCCCGAAGCCTGCGAGCTGTTGCTGGAGGCCGAGCTCGGCTCCGGCGTGCTCCTACGTGGCTACGTCGACCGGCTCGACGTCGCACCCGGCGGTCAGATCAGGGTGGTCGACTACAAGACCGGCGCGGCGCCGCGCGAGTTCGCCGAGATCCGGGCGCTGTTCCAGATGAAGTTCTACGCGCTGGCCTTGCTGCGCTCACGTGGCGTCGTCCCCACCCAGCTGCGGCTGATCTACCTGGCCGACCAGGAGTCGCTGACCTATCAGCCCGAGCTGGCCGAGCTGGAGCGTTTCGAGCAGACGCTGGACGCCATCTGGACGGCCATTCTGCGCGCCGGCCGTACCGGCGACTTCCGCCCGAGCCCGAGCCGGATGTGCGAGTGGTGCAGCCACAAGGCGATCTGCCCGGCGTTCGACGGCACACCCCCGGCGTACCCGGGCTGGCCGGCAGAGCCGCCGTCCGCCCCAGTCGAGACGCCCACCCAGAGCCTGCTGGACCACGCCGAGTAGGCCCGGCCCCGTACCGGCGAGGCGTCACGGCCAGCCGTTGCGGTCCGTGCTGGTCGGCTTGGCCACGATCGGGCCGCACGCCGCGATCGCCTGGTCGTGCACCCACCCTTCGGGCAGCGCCCCTTGCTGCTGGCGCAGCTGCTTCGCCCGGTCGACCAGCACGCTCAGCGCGTCGGCCTGGTCGGACGTGAGCCCCATGTGCTGGTAGTCCCAGCCAGGGTCGACGGCGTTGTTCAGCTTCTCCCCCGCCCAGTACTCCAGCTGCCGGGCGCAGGCCGCGACGGGCTCGACGGTGGGAGTGGACGAGGTCGTCGGACCGGCGGACGTGTCGCCCGAGCCGCCGCAGCCGGCCGCGCCCAGAACGCCCAGCGCGAGGAAGCCGGCGAGCAGTGCGCCCGCCCGGGTTCTCCTCGCCGCGCGCGTCAGACCAGCCCGTCCTCGTCCTCGTCCATCAGGTCGCCGTTCTCGATGACACGGCAGGAGCGGATCTCGGTGGTCAGGATCGCCCTGCAGCCGAGCTTGGCCAGCCGGTCCATCGCGTCGTTGGCGCTCTTGCGCTTGACCATGACCCGCACGGCCACCCAGTCCCGGTCGGTGAGCGGAGCGACGGTCGGCGCCTGCACGCCCGGGGTGATCACCTTCGCCTGGTCGAGGACGGCGAGCGGGCAGTCGTAGTCGAGCATGTGGAACAGGCGGGCGTAGACGACCCCCCGGATCCGCTGCATGAACACCGGCTTGCCGGTGCGGTCGTCGGCGGACTCGATCCGGTCGTGCCGCGGCTCCCGCTCGATCAGGGTGGCCTGCGAGGAGGCGATGGGCTGGCCGATGGCCTTGAGGTGATTCTGACGCAGCGTGCGGCCGGAGCTCACCACGTCGGCGATCGCGTCCGCGAGGCCGAGGTGCACCGCGATCTCGACCGCGCCGTCGAGCTTGACGATCTCGGCTCGGATGCGCCTGGCCGCGAGGTCGGCACGGACCAGCCGCGGGTAGGAGGTCGCGATCTTGCGACCCTCCAGGTCCTCGAACTTCCAGTCGTTGCGCTCGTGCACCGCGTAGCGGAACTGGGAACGGCCGAAGCCCAGCCTCATCACCGCCTTCACCGGGCTGCCCGACTCGTCCATCAGGTCGTGACCGGTGATGCCGAAGGCGAGGTTGCCGGCGCCGACATAGGTGGCGATGTCCTTGGGACGCAGGTAGAAGAACTCGACCTGGTTCTCCTCGTCGACGACGTTGAGATCGCGCGGGTCGGTCCGTTGCCGGTACCCGGCGTCGCGCATCATCTGGGCGGCGGGCTCGGCGAGCGTCCCCTTGTTGGGCAGAGCGACGCGGAACATGGCAGATCTCCTGAGCTGATGAAGCGGCCTAGAGGAACTTGTAGACGTCTTCGAGAGAGAGTCCGCGGCCCAACATGAGGACCTGGATGCGGTAGAGCAGCTGGGAGATCTCCTCGGCCAGCCTGTCGTCGCGCTCGTGTTCTGCGGCCAGCCACACTTCGCCGGCCTCTTCCAAGACCTTCTTGCCCTGGGCGTGTACGCCAGCATCGAGGGCGGCAACCGTGCCTGACCCCTCTGGGCGGTCCCGAGCGCGCTCGCGGAGCTCCGCGAACAGCTCGTCGAAGGTCTTCACCAACGTGCTCCTCTCCTCTACAGTTTCGTTCCCCGGTTGAGCGCCGGGACACCGCTGAGAGCGGCGCTACTGCGGAACGGCCGCAGGCTGCGCCCGGTGGTGATCCCATGCTGCCACCCATTCGGCGCAACGGCGAGCCCAGCGGAGCCTAAGGCGAGCCCAACAGCCGTTGCTCCACCGGATCATGAACCACCGACCGACCCCGGTGGTACGCCGTGGCCAGCTCCGCGGACCCCACTCCGACCAGCGACGGCACCGCGATCCGGCGCGGCCCGTCGGGCACCGACACCTCGCTGGCCACCACGACGACCGTGCAGCCGGCAGCCTCGGCGGACGTCGCCCCGTTGGGTGAGTCCTCCACCGCGACGCAGTCGGCGGCGTCCACGCCGAGTAGGGCCGCCGCGCGCAGGTACGGCTCCGGATGCGGCTTGGTGTGGCGCACCTCGTCGCCGCAGACCGTGGCGTCGAAGAACTGCCGCCCGATGGTGTCCAGGGCCAGCTCGGTGAGGTCGCGGGTGGTGGAGGTCACCAGGGCGGCGGGCAGGCCGGCGGTGCACACGTCGGCCAGCGCGGCCGCGGCACCGGGCAGCCACGGGATGTCGGTGGCGAACAGCCGGGCCGTCCGCTCGGTCAGCTCGTCCCAGGCCGCGGCAACCGCGGCCGGAGTGGCCTCCCGGCCGACCTCGTCGAACATCATCCGCAGCGTGGTCGCCATGTCGGTGCCGACCATCGCGGTCCGGGTGGACGGGCTCAGCTGGCCGCCGAGCGACACGGCCAGCTCCGCCAGCGAGACGTCCCATAGCCGCTCGCTGTCCACCAGGGTGCCGTCCATGTCCCACAGGACCGCCGCCGGCCGCCCGCGCCCGCCCCGGCCGTTACGAACGGCACCTTCGGCCGATAGGGCTCGACGAGCGGGCCGTTCGTTGCGTCGTGGCGGAGGCGGGCCGGGCGTCATCCGGCATTGAAGTACTTGGCCTCGGGGTGGTGCGCGACGAGGGCGTCGGTGGACTGCTCCGGGTGCAGCTGCAGCTCTTCGGAGAGCTCGACGCCGATCCGGTCCGGCTCGACCAGTCCGACGATCTTGACGCGGTCCTCCAGGTTCGGGCACGCCCCGTAACCCAGCGAGTAGCGGGCGCCCCGGTACCCGAGCTTGAAGAACTCCTCGACGTCCGTGGGGTCCTCCGCCGCCAGGTTGCCGCCGTCGGGCCAGCGCAGCTCCTCGCGGATTCGGGAGTGCCAGTACTCGGCCAGCGCCTCGGTGAGCTGCACGGACAGCCCGTGCACCTCCAGGTAGTCCCGGTAGGCGTCCTTCGCGAACAGCTCGGCGGCGTAGTCGGCGATCGGCTGGCCCATGGTGACCAGGGTGAACGGCACGACGTCGATCTCGCCGCGCTGCAGAGCCAGCTCGCGGGGGCGGTAGAAGTCGGCGAGGCAGAGGAACCGGTCACGCCGCTGGCGCGGGAAGGTGAACCGGTAGCGCTCCGGCGCATCCGCGGCGGGTTCGGTGAGCACCACCAACGAGTCACCCTCGGACACGCACGGGAAGTAGCCGTAGGTCAGCGCCGCGTGCGCCAGCACCCCCTCGGTGGCCAACCGGTCGAGCCAGTACCGCAGCCGCGGCCGGCCCTCGGTCTCCACCAGCTCCTCGTAGGTCGGGCCGCCGCCGCGCTTCGCACCGCGCAGCCCCCACTGGCCCAGGAAAGTGGCCCGCTCGTCGATCATCGACGAGTACTCGGCCAGCGCGATGCCGCGGACGACCCGGCTGCCCCAGAAC
>JACDBJ010000142.1 GCA_013695005.1 Pseudonocardiales bacterium | reverse complement strand
GCGCAAGATCGTGGTCGCGGTCGGTCTCGTAGCTGACAGCTCCGAGACGGCTGCCGCGCAGGACACGGTCTGCCATGGTGTGGTCCTTCCTCTCTGCCGAGGGGACTCCCCTCGACCGGTGCGTCGGGTGTAACGTCCGAAAGGCGGGTGTTCGTTCCCCACCAGCCGGATGAACTTGCCGTGGCGCACCCAGCACTAGTTCACGCACGCCTGCTGGCGTCCGCACAAGTAGTGTCTCGCAACACGCCTTCGTACGCACGCAGTTGTGACGCGGTCGCGGCATGTGACCTAAGTCACACCAGGGTCGGTTCGGGATTTCCCACGGCGGCGATGGCCCGACGGGCCGGCACCAGCGCGACCAGGATGAATCCCAGCACGAAGAACACGATCAGCGAGATGATCGCCGGCCGGTACGAGCCGGTGGCGGCGGCGACAGCGCCGAACAGCAGCGGACCCAGCCAGGATGTGCCGCGTTCACCGAGCTCGTAGAGCGAGTAGTACTCGGCCTCCTTGCCGGGCGGGATCATCTGGCTGAACAGCGAGCGGGCCAGCGCGTTGGTACCCCCGAGGACCAGTCCGATCCCGAACGCCACTCCGTAGAACTGGAGCTGGTCGCCAGCCTGCACGAAGTACGCCGCGGTCACGACGAGCACCCACAGCACGAGGCTGACCAGGATCGTGCGCTTCGCACCGAGCCTACGGGCCAGTGCACCGTGCAGGTGGCCACCGCCGAACGCGACGAACTGGACGATCAAGATGGTCGTGATGAGCACGTCGCGGCTGAGCTTCAGCTCCTGCTCGCCGTACAGGCCGGCGATTTGCGCCACGGTCGAGATGCCGTCGGTGAAGATCAGGTACGCGCCGAGGAAGGCCAACGTCAACGGGTAGTTCCGAGCGTCTCGAAGGGTGTGGCCGAGCTGGCGGAAGCCGCCGATCAACACCGCGGCGCCGCGCTCGTCGCCCTGCGGCGCCTGGTGGCGCTTCAGCCGTCGCAGCGGGATCAGCGTGAAGGCCGCCCACCAGATGCCGGCGGTCAGGAAACAGACCCGCACGGCCTCGGACTCGGTCAGGCCGAGCTGGTCCCGGCCGAGGTAGATCGCGAGGTGGACGGCCAGCGCGACGCCGCCGCCGAGGTAGCCGAATGCCCACCCCCGGGTGGACAGTCGGTCCCGCTCATCCGGGCCGACGATCTCGGGCAGGAAGGCGTAGTAGACGACGATGGACGCGCCGTAGCCGACGTTCGCGATGAGGAACAGCCATACCGCGAGCTGCCAGTTCGTGCCGGCTACCAGCGCGAGCAGGGCCGTCGCGGCGGCCCCGATCATCGCGAACCAGCCGAGCATCTTGCGCTTGTTCTGCGTGCGGTCGGCAATCGCGCCCGCGATCGGGAGCACCAGCAGCTGTACGACGGTCGCGATCGAGAGCAGGTACGGGAACACCGATCCGGCGGGGATCTGCAGGCCGAGGAAGGAGACGTCGCAGTCGACGAGCGCGGTCTCGCAGCGCTGGCCGCTGGCCTCCGCATCGGCCCGCGCCACGCCGGTCAGGTACAGCGAGAGGAAGACGGTGATAACCGAGGTCTGGAAGACCGAGTTCGCCCAGTCGTAGTACATCCAGCCGCGCTGCTCGCGTGCGCTACTGGACGCATCCAGCTTGGGTACGTCCAGATCGGACACCCGCGCAGCCTAGACGGTGGGCCGTGCGCCGGACCATTGACCGCGCCGACGCAGCACGTCGCGCAGCAGGTCAGGTCGGTCGGACAGCAGGCCGTCCACGCCGAGGTCGAGCAGCTCATCCATCTCGTCCGGAAGGTCGACGGTCCAGACGTGGACTTCCAGCCCAGCGCGGCGAGCAGCTCGCAGCAGCGCCAGGTCGATCACGGTGATCCGGCCGTACCGGCGGGGGAGCTGAGCCAGCCGCCCACGCATCGGCAGCACGACCGGCATCCGGCGCGTCCACGCCCTGGCCCGCAGGGCGATCGCCGACCGGCGGGCCATCGAGGTCAGCGCCCGGTCGCCGGCGACCTCGCGCACCCGTTGCAGCCGGCCCTCGACGTAGGAGCCGAGGCAAACACGGGGAAATGCTCCGGTGGCCTCCAGCAGGCGCATCGCCGGCTCGACGACGCGGTCGTCCTTGAGCTCGATGGTCAGCCGGCTGTCGGGGAGCTCGACGAGCACCTGCTCCAGCGTCGGCACCGGCTCGCGGCCGCCGACCCTCGCCGCGATGACGGCAGCGAGGAGCATCGAGTCGATCCGGCCGGCGGCGTCGGTGGTGCGGTCGAGGATGGCGTCGTGATGGACGACCGGGACGCCGTCGGCGGTGGCGCGGACGTCGAGCTCCAGGTACTGGAAACCCTCGGCGACGGCGCGCCGGAACCCCGCGACGGTGTTCTCCAGCCCGGCCAGATCCCCGACGTGCCAGCCGCGGTGGGCGTAGGCCCGCGGGTACGGGCCGTCGAAGTACGCATGCTGCTGAAGGGCTCTGATGAATTCCAGTGTGCCAGCCGGCGGTGAACGAGAGAGGTCTGGCGGACAGCCGTTACATGGAGGACTCTCGTTGCCATCGCGGGAGGAGGATCCTCGTGACCTCGCCGACCGGCGAGCTGACGCTCGCCATGATGCGCGTCCTGGACGTGGCGAGGGCGGTCGTCTTTCGGGCGCTGACCGAGCCCGAGGAGCTCGCGATGTGGTGGGGCCCCAACGGGTTCACGACGCCGAGCGCCGTGATCGACCTGCGGGTCGGCGGCCACTACCGGTTCGGGATGCAGCCACCCGAGGGCGAGCTGTTCTATCTCACCGGGGAGTACCTTGAGGTCGAGCCACCCGCCCGCGTGACATACACCTTCCGGTGGGAGGACCCGGCTCCCGGTGATCAAGAGACGGTCGTGACGCTGTCGCTGGCTGAGCTGGGGGAGTCGACCGAGCTGAGCCTCACTCAGGGTCCGTTCGCCACCGAGGACCGCCAGGCTCTGCATCACGACGGCTGGACCGACGGTTTCCAGCGGCTGGAGCGAGCGCTGGCGACGGCCGCGGACTGACTGCCCGATGTCGGGCCAGGTCAGCGGGGGAGACGCTGCGGCTCGCCCAGCAGTGGGGCCAGCAGGTCGCCGTGCTCGGCGATTCGGCTGGGCAGGTCGGGCGCAGTGAAGGTCAGGTCGGCGGGTCGTCGAGTGGCAGCCACCTCGTCCCAGGTCACCGGCGTGGCGACGGTCGGGGTCGTCCGACCGCGCAACGAGTAGCTGGCGATCGTGGTCTTGGCCGGGTTGTTCTGGCTCCAGTCGATGAACACCTTGCCGACCCGGCGTGCCTTGGCCATCGTCGAGACCACCCGCTGCGGCCACGCCTTGGCCAGGCGCTCGGCGATTCCGGCGGCGTACTCCGACGTGCGCTCCGGCCGGGTCACCTTGACCGGAAGGTAGAGCTGCAATCCCTTGCCGCCACTGGTGCGCGGGTAGGCGACGAGCCCGTCCTCGGCGAGCAGCTCGGCGATCCGCTCCGCCACCCTGCAGCAGTCCACTATGGACATTCCTTCGCCGGGGTCGAGGTCGTAGACCATCAGGTCCGGTGGCCGGCGCGCACCGCGCTGGCCGACCCGCCACTGCGGCACGTGCACCTCCAGAGCCGCGAGGTTGGCCATCCACGCGAGGCCTGTCTCGTCGTCGATGAGCGGGAAGTCGGCGGAGTCCGAGCCGCGGCCGCTGCCCGGCGTCTCGACGCGGACGGTGCGCAGCCAGTCCGGGGCGTGCCGCGAGACGTTCTTCTCGAAAAAGGACGGCGCCGTCACGCCGTCCGGCCAGCGCACCATCGTGACCGGCCGGTCCTTCAGGTGCGGCAACATCATCGGCGCCACCGCGAGGTAGTGCTCCAGCACGTCGAGCTTGCGGAACCCCGTGGCCGGATACAGCACCTTGTCCGGATTGGACAGCTTCAGCCGGCGGCCCCCGACGTCCACAATGGTCGCGTCCTTACTGTTTCGGCGCGGTGGCGCTGCCGGTGTGGCCGGCTTGGGGGAGGCGCCGGTGGGAATCTCCAGATAGCCGGGGCTTGGCCGGCCGGGCAGGTAGAGCGCGTCGGCTTTCTTGGCCAGTACCGCCGGCAGCTCCTGCTGGGCGGCCGCCGCGAGGACCGCCTTACCGCCGCCGCGGTAGGACGGCACCCGGCGCCAGTGCGGCCCGTCGAGTGGAAGCGCCTCCAGCCGTTCGCGACGCTGCTCGTAGGGCAGCGGAGTGACGTCGGTGCCCTCGAGGTGCAGCACATCGCGCACCCACAGCCCGGCGGGTTGACCGCTGACGGGCGGGGCGATCTCGGCGTCCAGCAGCGCCTGCGTGCCGCCGAGTGCGGGGCCGAGACCGGCCAGCCGTGGATGCTGCCCGGTGAGGTCGTCGCCGTCAGCGTCGGTGATCTTGATCCGGCCGCCTTCGACGCGCACGATCACCGGCGCGCCGCCGAAGGCCACCTGGAAGTACCAGCCGTCGCCGTCGGCGGGCAGCTCGCCGGGCGTAGTGATCATGGGAACGGCGTCGTGGGGGAGCGGCACCCAGTCCGCCCGGCTGGGTGGATCCGAGCGCCGGACGAGCCAGTCCTTGGGGCCGTCACCCTTGCGCAGGAAGACATATCGGCCGTCGACCCGGTCGCCGTGCAGCACGACCTGCACCTCGTTGTCGGACCACTTCACCGCTTCATAGCGGCCGCGGTCCCAGATGGTCATCTTGCCGGCGCCGTACTCGCCTGCCGGTATCTCGCCGTGGAACTCCAGGTACTCCATCGGATGGTCCTCGGTACGCACCGCGAGGCGGATCGTGCCCGGCTCGGTGGGAAGGCCCTTGGGCACCGCCCAGGACGCCAGCGCGCCGTCGCGCTCCAGCCGGACGTCCCAGTGCAGGCTGCGAGCGTGGTGCTCCTGAATAACGAATTGATCACTGGCAGCCGCGACGGGGTCTGGATCGTGTTCGGGCACCGGCTCCGGCGTGCGCCGTGCATCGCGCTTGCGGCGGTACTCGTCCAACGGCACGGAGCCGACGCTACCGATCCCACGCGCCCCGGCCACCCGTCACTCGTGCGTCAGAACATGCGCTGGGAGCAAGAAAAGCCACAGGAGTGCCGGTTCTGCTGAACCGATAATCGACGTTATGTCAGATTATCTGGGACCCGCCCTACCTCGGACATGGGGCCGACTCGCGCCTGGACCGCACGCAGGGACGGCCGGTGTCCCGGCGGGACAGTAAGGCGATCTTCCACAGGTGATAGTCGGGAGCACCTCCGCGGTCACCGCTGCACAATCGCGGGGTGCCCTCCCCCACAGCCCGCAGCTTCGCGGCACTGGCGCGCTCGTCGCCGTGGCGCTGGCGCAGCGTCCGGTTCGTCCTGCGCCGCAGCGGCTATCCGGGATACAACGACTCGGCGGTTCGCGGCTGGATTCGCCGCCCAGCGGCGCTGCGGGTGGAGCAGCTCGACGGCACGCTGATCACGGCCGAGGCGGCTCAGGGCGGCCCCGGGCGGCCTTACGCTGTAAGCGTAGACGTCGATCTTGACGCTGACGGTCTCGTCACCCGCCGGCCGGACCGCTACGCGTGGCACCACGACGACCCGATGTACCAGGACTACCAGTGGGTTGCGATGCTCGATCCGGTCGAGCTGGCCGACGGCTACGACACCGATGGCGGCCGGCGCGAGTCTGCGCCGCCCGTGCGCATCGACGAGATCCGCGAGGTCGAGCATCATGGCCGCCCCGCATGGGAGGCGCTGATGCGGCCGACCGACAGCTACGACCCACGGTGCTCCTGCTGCCCGCTGCTGTTCTCGGCGCAGAGCGTGGCGCGCTCCGGCAGCCTGGCAGAGCACATGAAGCCGGCCGACCCGCGCTACGCGGATGCACACCGGGTACGTCTCGACGTCGGCACCGGCATCTGCGTGCGCACCGAGGAGGTCGGCGGTGACTTCGCCGGCCGGGGCCACGACGTCGCCATCGAAACGGTCGACGAGCCGTTTCCGGATGGCTTGTTCACGGCTGCCCGGCGGCGCCGCCGGGGCTAGGAGAGCGACAGGCCCCGCGCCTCGAGCGCTTCCTGCAGGACGCTGAGCGCCTTCGGCCCCATGCCGTGCAGCTTCTTCAGCTCGGCGGCCGGGACGTTCGCCAGCTGCTCGAGGTCGGCGTACCCCGCTGCGTGCAGCGCCCGGGTGACCGGGGCGCCGACGCCCTTTGGGGAAGTCATCGCTCGGCTTCGGGGCCATCTCGCGAGCGTGTCGCCGCGCTGACGGCGCGGCGCACTCCGCGGCTCGCAGCCGCGACCACCGCCTCGAGCGGACCGCGGCCGCCGATGAGCCGGATGAGAACGGCGACGAGCGTCGTCGCCGCGAGGTGCCAAAGCAGCAGCTCCAGGTCCTGGCCCGGGTTGATCGCCAACCCGACGACGTGTGCGGTGTAGAGCGTCAGCGGTATCGCGCCGATCGCGCCGAGCAGCCAGCCGAGCGACCGCACCGCCCGAGCCAGCAGCAGGCTCGCACCCAGCACGGCCAGCGCCGTTCCGACCGTGTGCGCGAGGTCGATCGGGGTACTGGAGTGCGCGGCCGGCACGGCCAGCCACCACCACGAGCCGGTCGGGGTCGTCCCGTACCGGGTCTCGTCGAAGACGGACGGGTCGCCGCCGAGCGCAGCGGCGCCGCCCAGCAAGTCCAGCAGCACCGACGAGAGCACCCAGGCCCCGACCGCCAGCACCACGCCCGTCACGAGCAGCCCGACGGCGGTACGGATTTGACGCAGGTCTATCCGACCGACCGCGAGCCCCACCAGCAGGTAGGTGATCCACGGTAGGACCGGGTAGTAGCCGGTGAGGGACAGCTCGACGAACAGGTGCACCGGATCACCAAGGGCGCCGATTCCGGGCTGATCTGACGGCCCGGAGCGCCCGCCAGCCCGCAGGAGATGGCTGACCACGGGCGCAGCCACGCACCACACCACGGCCAGCGAGGCCAGCGCCCACACCGGCAGCCGAAGCAGCGGGATCGCGACGACGAAGAGCAGCGCGTAGTAGCTCAAGATCACCGCGACGGGCGTGCCGAGCTCCACGAGCAGCAGGCCGAGCACCCCGACGATGACCGCCCTGGTGACGAGCCCAGCCGCGGCGACGAGGTGCGCCCGCCCACCGGACAGCCCGTGGGTGCCACCGGTGGCCAGCGCGATCCCAGCCCCGGCCAGCACGGCGAACAGCGCGGCGGACCGTCCGCTGGCGATGACGTCCGCCGTCGTGGCGCTGCCGTCCGGGCCGCTCGTCGGCAGGATGTGCACCGAGAACATCCCGATCAGCGCAAACGCCCGTGCCACGTCGACGCCGACGATCCGCCTGTCAGTCCTGCGCGCCGCCGCTACCGGCGTCACCGCCGGCGTCACGTTCTGGGCACCGCCACTCCCCTGTTCATGGTGCGCGAATCGTGCACCGCGCCGCCCGGGCATGCGTAGCCGCGGGCCGTTACGCCGTTGTACCATCCCGCGTATGAAGCAGCGTGTGACGCTCTCGGTCGACGAGCGGATCGCCGCCTACCTGCGCCAGCGTGCCGAACGCACCGGCGGCAACCTGTCCGCGTACGTCGAGGCGCACTTCGCGGCCGAGGCCATGAAGGAGTCGGTGAGCGCCCACGCCGCCTGGTTCGCCGATCACGGTGGCTACGCCGCGGACGCCGAGGCCGAACGAGGCGCGCCCGCCGCGTGAGGCGTGGCCAGCTCTGGCGCTACCGGCCCGTGCTCGACCGGCCCGGCCAGCCGACCCTCCGGTTGATCATCTCGGCGGATGCGATCAACACCGTCGACGCGCTGCCGGTCCTGCTGAGCCTGCACGTCCTCGACTCCGATCCAGGAGGCCTGCTGGCCGTCCACGTCCCGCCACACGGCTGGGCATCGGCCCTGACGGTCGAGGCCACCATCCGCCGCCGGCTCGTCGAGCACGTCGACAACGCGAGCGCCGACACGATGGAGCAGGTGGACGCCGCGCTCCGGGCCGCCCTGGAGCTCTAGCTCAGTCGTCGACGAGCATCGCTTCCAGCGCAGGTAGCGCGACGGCGAGCGTGGTCCGCTGCTCGCCGTCGAGGCGGGCCAAGCGGCGGGCGAGCAGCGCGGTCC
>JACDBJ010000139.1 GCA_013695005.1 Pseudonocardiales bacterium | reverse complement strand
AAGCAAGCCATGGCCCACCTGCCGGCCTGAGCCGGCGGTGCGGCCGCAGAGGGGCGCGTAGCTCAGTGGGAGAGCACCGGTCTTACAAACCGGGGGTCGCTGGTTCGAACCCAGCCGCGCCCACCAGGCCTGACCAGCAGTTTCGTCGATTGACGAACCTCGCGAGCGGGCCAATCCAGGTTGTTGACAGGCAATTTGACAGGCACGAGTCAGCCAAACAGTGTGTCGCCGAGCCGGTCGACGGCCTCCCGTTGCACCTCTTCGAGCACGTGCGCGTAGGTGTTCATTGTCAATGCGATCTGGCTGTGGCCAAGCTGCGCCATGACCGTCCGAGGTGAGGCGCCGGCGGCGATCAGGAACGTCGCACACGCGTGGCGAAGATCGTGCAGCCGCAGCCAATCGAGCCTGGCCCGGCGCCGCACGACGTACCATGACCGGTTGACGTTCCGCGGTTCGAGTGGCGTGCCGATCGAGGTGGTGAACACCAGTCGGTGTCCGGCCACGGAATCGGGCAGCTCATTCGCTGTTCGGCCTGCGCCGCACGATGGGTCTTGAGCGCTGCCGCGGTGCGAACGGGTATCGGCACGGTTCGCCGGGAGCGGTCGGTCTTGAGCTCGGTGACGACGACGCCAGTGTCAGTTCGCTGGACTGCCTGACGGATGCGCACCACCGACGTGTCGAGGTCCACGTCCTGCCAGCGCACGCCCAGAACCTCACCGCGTCGCAGACCACCGGTTAACGCGCACAGCCACATCGCTTCCAACGGATCATCAGCGATGGTGTCGAGCAATACGCGAGCCTCCGCGAGGGTGAGCGAGCGACGCTCGACCGGACGGCGCGCCGGGGGCCGGACAGACCTGGCAACGTTGCGGATCACGAGATCCTGCCGCTCCGCGTCGCCCAGGACGTTCCGAAGCACCGCGTGAACATGGCGGACCGTCGTGGCCGCGAGACCCTCCGAGGTCTTCGCAGACAGGAGGCGGCGAACGTCCGTCGGAGTCAGCTTGTCGAGCCTCCTTCGGCCTAGAGCCGGCAGGAGGTGCCGCTCTGCGATGGACCTGTAGCGCTCGATCGTGCGCGGGCGCGTCCCCTCTGCCCGCTTCATGTCGACCCACTCGGAGAACCACGCGTCGAGCGTTCGGGGTGGCGTGATAACCGGGCAAGGCGGTGGTGATCTCCTCGCGGCGCGCCAGAGGCAGCCAGACCACCGGCCCGGCAGGGTGAACCCGCGCCGCGAGGAGATCCCCACTTCAAGCCGCGCTGTTGGCGACGGGGACACCTTGCGCGTCCCATCCGAGCTCGTCCGCCATCTGAGCCCGATCACCACCGGATGCAGCTCCAGATGGTTCATTGCGGGCTACCCCCGGTGGTCGAGGTCTACGGTGCAGCGATGAAGGTCGCCTTCCCGTCGACACCCTCAGGCCGTACAGAAGCCCGCTCGCGGCTCTGGGAGCGCCGTAACGAGCCCCACGTGGCCGCCCTGGTGAAGTTCGCTGAGGAGATCGCAACGAACAGCGGTCTGATGCCGGGAGCGGTGCCGTACCCAGATCCGGACGGCGGTGGCGTGAACGCACGTGTGCTGTTCCTGCTCAACGATCCCGGCGACGGCGCCAAGTCTGGGACCGGTGGGTCGGGAATGCTGACGATCCTGAACGAGGACCAGACCTCGCGGAAGCAACGTGCGGCGGTCGAGGCGTCCGGACTGGACCGCAGCCTGACGTTGCACTGGAACGCGGTGCCGTGGCCAGTGCCGAGAGGAGCAGCGGCTCAGCATGTGGCGGCGGGTGCCCGATCGTTGATCCGCCTGTGGCGTTGCTGCCAGACCTTCGCGGCATCGTCGCGCTCGGTGCGACGGCCCGGCGGGTGACGGACGAGGTGCAAGTGATTAGTGCCCGAGCACGGCATCTGAAGTTCCACCACAGCACGCATCCCGAGCGGTCTTCGAACGCTGCCCTATTCGAGGCCTACGGATGGGCCGCCAACGTCGCTTCCGACTAGACGAGTAGTTCCGAAGTACCTGGTCGTGTCTGAATCCTCTGACGGATGCGAACGTGGCCGGACGATCTTCAATGGCATGATGGGAGTCCGCCCCTGAAGGAGTGCCGCCCGTGCGACTGGTTTCCGACCCCGTGTTCGGCGAAGTGGAACTCACCGCCTCAGCGGACGAACTGGCTGGCTTGGCCAGCGCGGTAGCCGAGGGCGACAGGTTCATCGGTGCCACGTTGCCCCTGGACGGCGACGCTTTGGCAGGGATCGAAGTCACGAAGGCTTCCGGCCCCGGAGTCCAGATCGAACTCGATACCTCGCAGCGGGTCCTTGTGATCAGCGGCGACCCGATTGCCAGGGCGATCCTCGCCGACAATCTGCAGGCCAAGGCCACCGCCGACGACGGCGGTCACCTCCACATCGACTACTTCCCTGAACATCCCTATCTCCGTGAAGGGTCCCTGTCCCTGGTGGTAGACAGCCCTCTTGGAGGTATGCCGTCTCGTTGAGACGGCAAGCGGTCAGTGATCGTAGGCGATCAGCGAGCAGGTGACTGGCTGGCCGGTTTTGATGGCTGCTCGTCGTGCTCGTCCTGGTCCTCTCGCTCGGGGCACCGGGTTCCATGATCGGCTTCGACTACGCGCGGACCTTCAACCCGGAGCATCGCCAGGGCTCCGCGGTGGGCCTGGTGAACATGAGCGGCTTCCTCGTGACGCTGATCGTCGCGCTGGCGATCGGCGTGGTGCTCGACGCAGCGGGCGGCTACACCCCGGAGGCCTTCCGGCTCGCCTGGTCGGTGCAGTACATGGTGTGGGTCGTCGCCGGGTTCGGGGTGTGGTCGACCCGGCAGCGGGCGCGACGCGAGCTCGCGGCCGAGGGAACGGTCGTCACGCCGGTGCGGGAAGTGATCGCCCGACGCCGCAACCGAGGCAGGCCGTGAATCGTCCAGCTATGCAGCAGCCTGCTGCAGCGACAGCGCGCCGTTGCGCGGCCCCACCTGGGCCCACGCTCCGGACTCCGCCGTCCACTGGTGGCCGTCGTAGTTCACCTGCTCGACGCCGAGCTGCGCCCCATGGGCGACGAGCCAGCTGCTGATCGCCCAACCCCGGGCCGGCGCGTGGTGGTCGCCGCTCAGCACGGCTGTGCCCAGCTCGGCGTTGGCGACCTGGATCAAGCCGGCCTCCGGCGTGCCGGCCGGCAGCCGGTGACAGCTCAGGGCAGCGGGCACCTCGCCGGTGAGTGTGCGGGCGGTCGCCCTGGCCAGCGGCTCCCACTGCGCATACGCCAGCGGGGCGGCCGATCGTTGGACCCGTTGGGCGGCGTCGGTGACGCTCAGCGTTGCCCAGCCGCGTTGTGCGGTGAGCCGCTGGTAGAACGCCGTCGCCGAGTAGACCGGGTCGAGGATCTGGCTCGGGGTGCCCCAGCCCTGGCTGGGTCGTTGCTGGAACAGCCCCAGCGAGTCGCGATCGCCGCCGTCGAGGTTGCGCAGCTTGGACTCCTGCATGGCGGTGGCAAGCGCGACCGTCACCGCGTGGTTGGGCACGCCGAGGCGGCTCCCGACCGCTGCGATGGTCGCGGCGTTTCCGGCCTGCTCGTGTGACAGCTCGAACGTCGCCGGCTGGTTTGCCGCGGGCGTCAAGGCAGTGATAGTGCAGCCGGGCTCGCGGCGGTCGGCGTCGCGGACGACGAGCCACAACCCCGCCACGGCGGCGAGAACCACCACGCCGAGCGCCGCCAACGCACGACCGCCAACTTTCACGCCCTGTGAACGGCTGCCGGAGGCTGAAAGGTTCCGCCGCAGGTAGATGCCCCTGCTCAGGTCCTCAACCGGACGTGGTCCGGCCGCAGTTGGTCGACGCTGGTGACACCGAGCAGCTGCATGGTGCGCACGACGTCGGCAGCCAGCAGCTCGACAGCCTTGGCGACACCCGCGCGGCCACCGGCCATCAGGCCGTAGAGGTACGCGCGGCCCACCAGCGCCGCGCGGGCGCCGAGCGCGACCGCGGCGACGATGTCAGCGCCGTTGGTGATCCCGGTGTCCACCAGAATCTCGGTCCGGTCACCGACCGCGTCGACCACCTCCGGAAGCAGCTCGAGCGGCACCGGTGCCCGGTCGAGCTGCCGGCCGCCGTGGTTGGACAGCAGCACCGCGTCCGCGCCGGCATCGACGACCCGGCGCGCGTCGGTCACGCTCTGGATGCCTTTCACGACCAGCGAGCCGGTCCACGTTGCCCGGACCCAGTCCAGGTCGTCCATGGTGAGGCTCGGGTCGAAAACGCGGTTGATCAGATCCGCGACGGTGCCGTCGGTGCTCACGAGGCTGGCGAAGGTCAGCGGTTCGGTCGTCAGCAGGTTGATCCACCAGTGCGGGTGCAGCGCGCCGTCGAGGAAGGTCCGCAGCGAGAGTGCCGGCGGGATCGTGAGCCCGTTGCGCACGTCGCGCAGCCGGGCGCCCCCGACGGGGGTGTCGACGGTCAGCATCAGCGTGTCGAAGCCGGCGTCCGCGGCACGGGCAAGCAGGTCCTTGGCGGGCGCCCGGTCGCGCCACAGGTAGAGCTGGAACCACTTCCGCGCGTCAGGGGCGGCCGCCGCGAGATCCTCGATCGTCGTCGTGCCGACCGTCGACAGCGCGTACGGGATGCCCGCCTGGGCGGCGACGGACACCACCGCGCGCTCACCCTCGTGATGCATCATGCGGGTGAACCCGGTGGGGGCCAGTGCGAACGGGAGCGCGGACCGCTTGCCGAGGATCGCGCGTCCGGTGTCCACATCGGACACATCGTTCAACGCCGACGGCCGGAACTCCAGCCTGGCGAACGCCTCCCGGGCGCGGCGCAGGCTCAGCTCCCCCTCGGCCGCGCCGTCGGTGTAGTCGAACACCGCACGCGGAGTGCGGCGGCGGGCGATCGAGCGCAGGTCGGCGATGCTGGTCGCCCTGGCCAGCCGGCGCTCGGTGGCGTTCCAGACGAACGGACGCGGCCGCAGCAGCGCGCGCAGCTCGGCCGGACGAGGGAACCGGCGCCGATCCGGAGGCACCCGGACACGGTAGGCAGACCCGCTCGCCGCCGCTGGGTCTACCCGGCGGGTACTGCGCAACTACCCTCCAGGTGGTCGCCGTGGGCTCAGCCCGCGCGGATGCGGGCGAGGAGGACCTGATGGCTGACGGCGCCGGGGGCGCACTGGCGATCACCGGGTCGACCGGGCGGCTCGGAGTGCGCATCGCCCGCCGTCTCGCCGATGCCGGCGCCGCGCAGCGCCTGCTCGTGCGCGACCCCAGCCGGGCACCGCAGCTTCCCGGCGCGCGGCTCGCCGAGGCGTCGTATGACGACACCGACGCGGTCCGTACCGCGCTGACCGGCATCGAAACGGTCCTGATGGTCTCCGCTGAGGAGAACGAGCACAGGGTTGACGTGCACAAGGCGTTCATCGACGCTGCGGTCGACGCCGGCGTGCGACGGCTGGTCTACATCTCCTTTTCCGGCGCCGCGCCCGACACCACCTTCACGCTGGGTCGCGACCACTGGGCCACCGAGGAGTACCTACGCGCCAACGGCATGGCCACGACGATGCTGCGCGACAACATCTATCTCGACTTCGTGCCGATGCTCATCGGCGAGGATGGGGTAATCCGCGGACCCGCCGGCGACGGCCGCCTCGCCGCCGTGGCCCAGGACGACATCGCAGACGTCGCCACGGCGGTGCTGCTCGACCCGGCCCGGCACGAGAGCGCCGTCTACACCCTGACCGGACCGGAGGCGATCAGCCTCGACGAAGCGGCCGCCGAGCTGACCCGCCACACCGGCCGGGAGGTGCGGTACCAGCCCGAGACCGTCGAGGAGGCCTACGCCTCCCGCGCGTCCACCGGAGCGCCGCAGTGGCAGCTCGACGCCTGGGTCAGCACGTACACCGCCATCGCCAATGGCGAGCTCGCGGGCGTCACCGACGACGTCCCTCGGCTCACCGGGCACCCTGCGACCTCGCTCACCGAGCTGCTGACCCGCTAGGGGCGCCGGCGCGCCACCAGGATGTAGATCTCCATCGGCATCGCGAGCGCGCCACCATTATGAGGGTCAGCCGCGCTTGGCGACGGTGAGCAGCACCACGGAGTCCTCGAGCGCTTCGAGAGCGTGCCGGGTGCCGGGCACGATGATCAGGTCTCCGGGAGAGCCTTCCCAGCTGACGTCCGCAGCGATGAGGAGAACCCGCCCGTGCAGCACGTGCACCGTGGATTCCCCGGGGCTGTCGTGCTCGGCCATGCTGTGGCCGGCGGCCAGCGCGATCACGGTTTGGCGCAGCCGATGTTCATGGCCGCCGTACACGGTGTGCGCGCTGCGACCGCTGGACGCCTGCCGCGCGATCTTCAGCTGCTCGCGGGCCAGAGCGGTGAGCGACGACTTCTCCATCAGTGCACCTTTCCGACCCCGGGACCACCGACACGGTAGCCACCCGGCCTTACGGTCCCAGCTACAGTGGTCGCAGGTCGCGGATCACGCGACATGGTTTGCCCGAGACCCCGGTGCGCCATCAGGTGCTACCCCAGGCGGCTCGGATGGCTCTGGCTAGTCGGCGCCTGCTGGCACATCTCAGTACGCAGGCGCCGGGCGCCGGGCGCCGGGCCAGCTCCCTAAGCCTCGGTCGGTGACGAGCGACTGATCCGGGCACGGCCATTCAGATGGGGAGCCAAGGACGATGTCGACCAACGTGATCGTTGTAGCACCGAGCGACTCGACCGAGGTCACCTGTGCGGTGTGTTCACATGCGCAGGACGCCCACGACCACATCGGGATCAGGTATTGCTCGGCGACGGCCGAGGGCGGATTCGATCGGGGATGCGTCTGCATCGGCGTCACCGCGACACCGGCTGCTGCCGGCTAGCTGAAACGGGGCTCGCGCATCTGTGCCTCGCTCTCCTCCTTGTGTACTCGTTCGTCGTGACCGATCTGGCGGAACAAGTCGGCTAGCGAGTCGAAGTGGCCGTAGTCGTCCGCGAACTCCGACGTGAACGGCGTGGTCTCCCACTCCGGATGTTCGCTGACCAAGGTCATGTACTCGTGCTCGGCGTGGTCCTCGAAGTCGGCGTTGAGGCGATATGACCAGGCCGGGCGGATCACGAACAGCAGCCAGGACAGGTGGTAGTAGAAGAACGCGATGATCTGTGGGAGCCAGTAGAACCTGATCCGCGGCTGGGGTTGGCCGGAGTCGGCGAGAAGCTCCTCGATGATCAGGAGGTGCCACAGCTCGTTGTCCTGCTGCGCGCGGGCCTGGGCGACACGCTCCTGGATGCGTCGTGTCATCCCGGTCTTCTCGTGCACATGCGTGATCGCGACGAAGGCGACCTGCTCCCAGGCCTGGTACGGGACCCTGGCCACCAGCTCCAGAATCTTGAACTTGCCCAGCTTGCGGCGCTTGCCGTACAGCACATCGAGCATGACGAACAACGCCCGGGCGGCGATTCCGTACCGCCGGCGCGGCGATTCCAGCGTCCTCGCCTGGGCCTGACGCAGCTCGTCGTGGGTCAGCTTCGGCGGCTGCCCCGACCCGGTCTCGACCTCTACCTCACCGCTAGGCATGTTCGCCGTCCTCCCGCGTGCCACAACGTTCTGGCTGGCCGCCGGGGACCGGAGCGGTTCGCATGGAGTCTAGCTGGGCGCCTTCGGCCGGGCGTCAGCTCAGCGGCTGAGAGATCATCCAGAGGTGCCCGAACGGGTCGGCCAGCCGGCCGCCGCGGCTGCCGTAGTCCCAGTCCTGGATTGGGTAGATGACGGTGGCCCCGGCCGCGACCATGGCTTCGCCGAGAGCATCGGCGTCGTCGACGTCGAGTGCCAGGATCACGGGGGAGCCGCCGAGCGAGGTCGGCGCGGGGTCGCCGTCGCCCTCGTCCTTGAGCGCGATGGTGATGCCGTCGCCGATCGTCAGCTCCGCGTGCACGATCTTGTCGTTGTCGCCGACGTGCCGCTCCCCCTGCTTGGCGCCGAGCGCTGCGACGTAGAAGTCGATCGCCTTGGCCCCGTCGGAGACGACGAGGCGCGGGTACATGGTGTTAATCGTGGACATGCCGCCATCGTGCGCGAGATGCACCACCGATGGCTTGGAGAAAATGGACGCCGCTCACGCCGCTCACGCCGCCGAGGCGGCCAGCGGCACGTGGTTGTGTTCCCACCTCGACCGCGGCCGGTACTGCGTCGGGCACAGCCCGGTCAGCGCGCGGAACTCGTGGATCAAGTGCGACTGGTCGTAGTAGCCGCACTCGACCGCCAGCTGCGCCCAGTCGGTTTCGCGGCCGGAGTTGACCGACCCGAGCAGGCGCTGTAACCGCCGTACCCGGGAGAACCGCTTCGGGCTGAGCCCCACCTGGTCGGCGAACCGCCGTCCGAACCGTTTCGAGGTCATGCCGAGCTTGTCGGCCACCGCCGCCACGCCGGCGCCGTGCTCGAAGGCCGCCAGCGCGAACGCGATCGTCGGGTCCGGCCGCGACGGCTCCACCATTCGGCTGAGCAGGGCGTGTTCGAGCGTGCGCAAGACCCGGCGCGGGGTGCCGGCGGACAGCAGCCGGTCGCGGAGCACCGCGCCGTCGCGACCCCACAGGACGTCGAGCTCGACGAGATTCTCCGCGATGGCGGACGGGGAGATCGCGGTGAACGGGTGCGCGCCGCCGGGCTTGAAGGCCACGCCGACGATCGACCGCTGCTGGGCGGTGTCGATCATGCCGGCGGTGGATCGGGCGCCCTGCAACGCCGCCCCGGACAGCCGCCGGACCTCGGCGCCCTCGTGGGTCCGCAGCTCGTCGGCGTGCAGGTTGACCAGCAGCTGCATCGCGCCGCTCGGCAGCACGAGCTCCCGGCCCGGTGGCTGGGCGCTCTCGAAGTACCAGAGCGACTCCACGAACGGCGCCAGCGCAGGCGAGGAGGGCGGGACTCCGAGGTACATGAAGCCGACCCTAGTTGGACGGTGAGACAGTCCTGTTGGGTCAGTGCGGGTTGTCGGGAATGATCAGCTTCTGCCCGGCTTGATGCTGCTCGCGGTGTCGCCGGGCTGGACGACGTACTGGCGTCTCCGGGAGCCCACTTCAGTCTCGGCCACCTGTCGCCGCGCGCCAAATGTGGTCCTCGCACGGCCCGCGGAGGGTGCGAGGATCGCAAACGGCGCGCGGAGAGCTAGCGGTTGGCCGACGTGCGGGGGTGTTGGAGAGTCACGCGCTGCGGTCCTGCAGGCTGAGCAGGTGCGTGGTCACCCAGTCCACGACCTCCCGCACGACGATCGTGCGGTTGGCGGTGCCCAACACCTCGTGCCCCTCGTCGGGCAGCAGCAGGTAGCCCACGGCCGTGCCGCGCTCGCGCAGCGCTCCGACGAGCTGCTCCGCCTCGATCAGCGGCACGTTGGTGTCCTGGCCGCCGTGCACCACGAGCAGCGGGGCGACGATCCGCCCGGCGTGGTGGATCGGCGACAGCTCGCGTAGCAGCTCGACGTCCAGCCAGGGGTCGCCGTAGCGGCTCGCCGCCGCAGCCCCGATCCACGGCTCGGTGTGGGCGTAGAAGGTCTCGAAGTCGGTGATGCCGCAGAAGTCGACGCCGACCCGGAACAGCTCCGGGTAGTTCACCAGCGCGGCGACGGTCAGGTAGCCGCCGTAGGAACGGCCGGCGCAGCCGATCGCGGCCGGGTCGGCCAGTCCGGCATCCACCAGGTACCCGACGACGTCGGCGACGTCGGTGATCGCGTCGAACCGGCGGTCGTGGACGTCCGAGTCGGTGAAGCGCCGGCCGTAGCCCGTCGAGCCCCGCACGTTCGGCGCGAACACCGCGAGCCCGTGGCTCACCAGCGCCTGGTGCAGCGCGTTGAACACCGGCCGCTCCTGCGCCTCCGGCCCGCCGTGGAACCACAGCAGCGTCGGGACCGCGCCCAGTGCACCCGCCGGCCGGTAGAGCCAGCCGCTCATCTCCAGCCCGTCACGGGCGACCCAGCGGTGCAGCTC
>JACDBJ010000138.1 GCA_013695005.1 Pseudonocardiales bacterium | reverse complement strand
ACCTGTACTTCCGCGTCGAGTGCCGGCGTCGCCACCTGTACTTCCGCGTCGAGTGCCGGCGTCGCCACCTGTACTTCCGCGTCGAGTGCCGGCGGAACCACCCGGACGACCGGGGCGAGCAGCGGCTGGGCGAGCTGGCCAACGGGTCGCACCTTGTCCGCCAGCCCGAGCGTCTCCGGCTTCGCCAGCTCGGTGAGCATCGGTCCCGCTTGGGTGGCGAGCCTGGCAACTGGTCTGTCGAGCAGATGGGTCGGGTCCGGCAACGCCGGCCGGGCCGCCTCGCCGACAACTTGCACCGTGCCCTCGCCAGCGGGAAGACCCTCGCCAACGGGAAGAACTGGGTCGGCGTGCGCAGCGGAGGCCAGCAGGATCGCTGCGACGGCGCACCCACACATCAGTCCAGCGAGCAACAGCAACCGACGCGCGAGTACGGCGACCCACGCCGGGTCGCGAACCTCAGCTGGCTCGATCAGCGTCATCGTGATGTCAATACCCTCGTCCGTGCTATCGAAAACCATCTGAACGGAAAGTCGGAACTGACTGCGCGTGATCACATCGGTCGAGTGGGGTGCGATCCGCCTCGATCGTATTAACTCTCTTAACGTTTGGGAAGGCTGCTGGTTACGAAAACGACACATCTGCCCGAACAGCCGCGGAACCCGAGCGCTCCGACTACGCGGCTCGAACGGCTGCGTCCCGCCCGGGCGGCCGCCTCAGAGCCAGGTGTCTCCGGTCAGCCGTTCGTAGGCCTCGACGTAGCGCTCGCGGGTCGCCTCAACGACGTGCTCGGGCAGCTCGGGGCCAGGTGGACGCTTGTCCCACCCGGTGCTGGTGGCCCAGTCACGCACGAACTGCTTGTCGAACGCGACCTGCGTACCGCCCGGCTCCCATTCCTCAGCCGGCCAGAAGCGCGACGAGTCCGGCGTCAGCACCTCGTCGCCGAGCATGAGCGTGCCGTTGCGCCGGGTGCCGAACTCGAACTTGGTGTCGGAGATGATGATCCCGGCCTTCGCCGCCTGCGCGGCGCCGTGGAAGTACAGCTGCAGTGTCAGCTCGCGCAACCGCGCCGCCGTCATGGCGCCGACCTGCCGTTCCAGCTCGGCGAACGTCATGGGCTGGTCGTGGTGCCCGACCGCGGCTTTGGTGGTCGGTGTGAAGATCGGCGTGGGCAGCCGGGAGCCCTCGACAAGGCCGGGAGGCAGCTCGACGCCCGACACCGACCCCAGCTCGCGGTACTCCTGCAGTCCGAGACCCGCGAGATAGCCACGCGCGATGCACTCGACCGGCAGCATGTCCAGCCGGTGGCAGCGCAGCGCGCGGCCGGCGTACTCGGACGGGACGTCGGCGCCGGAGATGACGTGGTTGGGCACGATGTCGTCGAGCTGGTCGAACCACCACAGCGAGAGCTGGCTGAGGATCTTGCCCTTGTCCGGGATCGGCGTGGGCAGCACGATGTCGTAGACCGACACCCGGTCGGACGCGACGATGATGACGTCGTCGCCGTCGGTAAAGACCTCGCGCACCTTGCCCGAGCGCAGTAGCTCCACAGGGTGACGCTAGCGAACTCCCGCAACTACCTTCACCGGGTCGTGCATTAACGACCTCGGTCCGTCGAGTGCTGCAACCCGACGAGATGGCCGTACTCGTGGACGGTCAGCGCGCAGAACGTCTTGTAGTCCGACGGCACGGCTGTCGGCTTGCTCTTCGAGACGTAGAAGTTGTAGACGATCTTGCAACTGATCTGCGCGACCGGGCCGCCGCTGTTCACGGCGTGTGCTGCCCACGGCTCCGGGCTGACGACCGGGGCGACCGTGACCCGTTCGGGCAGGCTTACGCGACGGGCGGCGCCCGCGGCCTTGGCCGCGTTGATCCACTGAACGGTGTCGTGGAAGTACTTGTCCTGCTTGACGGCCTGTGCGGGCGCTGACGCGAGCAGCGTGAGCGCGAGAGCCGTCAGCGTGACACCGACGAGCACCACGAGTCGACGCATGTGATCCCCCCAGATCCCCAACCCGTCGAACGGTCGACGGAGGGTGGCGATGCGCCACGAACGGGTTATCCCCTCAGAGGATTGGCGAGGGAGTGTAGGGCGCGGCTGCTGGAAATCGCCGCACGACGTCGTCGACCAGGCGCACGATGTCTTCCACCTGGGCGACCGCGGCCCCGGTGAAGGCCAGTGGATCGGCGAGCAGCCCGTCCAGCGCCCCGTCCGGCAGCCCGAGCCGCTCGTCGGAGGCCAGCCGGGCGAGCAGGTCGTTCTCGGCCTGCCCCTTCTCCCGCATGGCCAAGGCCACGGCGACGGCGTGCTCGCGGATGACCTCGTGTGCGGTCTCTCGCCCGACGCCGGCGCGCACGGCCGCCACCAGCACCGCGGCGGTGGCCAGGAACGGCAGGTACCGCTCGAGCTCGCGGGCGATGACCGCGGGGTAGGCGCCGAACTCGTCCAGCACGGTCAGCATGGTCTCGAACAGCCCGTCGAGCGCGAAGAACGCGTCGGGCAGGGCGATCCGGCGGACCA
>JACDBJ010000137.1 GCA_013695005.1 Pseudonocardiales bacterium | reverse complement strand
GATCGATGACGCGATGTACTCAAGAACCACCGGCAGGCCGGTGATACGGCCCAGCGCTCGGGCGTTCGTGGCGATTCGGCGGACGAGTTGCTCGGTTCGCGGCACTGGCAGTAGTTGCCGCGCGTTGGTGACCGCGTCTGCAGTCGCGGCGATGTGATCGCCAATCCAGCGAACGCCCACTTCGCGCGCTAGGCAGGACGTGGCTGCCACGGCCGCCTTTCGAGTACGGCAATGCTCGGTGCCGAAGGATTGGTTGACGCCGTGGGCCACCAGCGGATACCTCTCGGCGAGTAGCTTGACCTGACCGCTTATGCAGCCGCCATACGATGAGTGCTCTACGAGCACCTCTAGATGGTCGACCTCCAGTCTTAAGTCGAGGAGGGACCGCAGGAACTGCGGACGATAAGAGATCCCCACACCGATGGTCGTGCTACTCAACTTCTGACCCGCTTCCTGAAGCGGAGTGAGAAGACGACCCTGAAACCATCGCTCGCTGTTAACAGCGGCGGCACGTCGTGCCAGATAGACGGACCGATGACGCGTACCGCGCCAAGCCGGTCGAGGCGCGGCTCCAAGAAGCCCTCGTCGCTTAAGATCCGCAGTGCACCTGTGCCACCCACGGTGACTGGCATCTGCACGTTCACGCGGTCGCCGGTGCTCCGGTCGTCGTGGGCACTGAGGTAATCGCCGGCACGATAAGCGAGGAAATAGCCACGTTCATAGCCGTAGAACGGCAAGATACGTTCGGTTAGCTCGCGCAGCGCACGCCGGAGACCGCGGAAGAAGGGGTCGGCCTCAAGGTCCGCGTACGCCTCGCTGATGGATAGCCGGGTCCGATGGTCAAGCCCAGGATGGCCAGGGTCGAGGCGACAAAAGCGGGCACCGCCCGTCAGTCTCCCGTCCTCCACGCGGTGGTGCGTGGCCACCCTTTCGCCGTGACGGCAGGTCATCTGGAAGACCTGTGCCCCGTATTCCTCCAACCCGAGGACGGTCGGCACTGGATCGGTTTGGCAGAACCCAGTCCGCTCGAACTCGCCAGCGAGCTGGTTCAACCGGGCGGCGGAAAATGGTGTCCGGACCAAGAAGGGCGCGACCGGGTGGCCCAGGGCGGCGTCCGTCAAGGCCGCACCCCCGCGCGCAGCTCTTGGTTGCGGCGAATTGCAACCGCCGGGCCGATCTGCCCGGCGGCGAGTTCAAGGGGAACGAAATGTACGTAAATCGAACAGCGCGGACGAAACCCACGATGAGCCACGGACCGATGCAGTATGGATCTACTGTGCGCCGTCACCGATCGTGGCCGTAGCGGCACGGTCTGACGGCCAGCTATATCGGGGGGGTGGGCCAGGAACTTCTCACACCGCTCGCGGGTCCACCGGTGGCTTCCCGCGACCACATCCAATGCAGCTTCATCGGAGTTCTCGCAGAAATGCACGCCGATGACGAAGTCAAGCTCAGGATCCATGCCGAGGGGGGCACCGGGATCGCGGTGCCACGACAGCTCTGAGTCCGGGCCTGGCCACTTCACCAGGAGTTGTTCGGACAGGTACACGAGATCCACGCCTGGTGCCAGGGTCGTGGCGAGCTTCGTCACGGTCTCATCAGTGATCAAGGAGCCGATGGCCTCGCCAGCTGCCCAAAGGTCGTTGATCCGACGGGGCCGAGCCGCCCCATCGATGGTCTGCCATGAACTCACCAGACGCGCTGCACCGTTGGGGACACGACCCGGTCGCCACGTGAGAATCTCGTCGAGTTCTACGGACACTCGATCGACCAGGTCGCCCGCGAGGAGAGCATCGGCGGACAGATAGCCGCGTTCCCGGTAGAGCGCCGTGTCCCTGGCGCGCTCAGGTGACGCGCCCGGCGAGCGAAGGAGGGGAACGCGCTTCTGCAAATGGCGCCGGACAAGGGGCGGCACGGTCGGGGGCGGCGAGCCCGGTGCCAACACCGCTAGAAGGTCGCATGCGACGAGCTTTCTCAACCGCATCCAGTCGGCTGCATCCGACGTCAGAACAGCGCACGGGCTAGACCCATCCGCTTGCTCAAGCAACCGGATGTACCTCGCGTCCATTCGAAACTCACGGCGGTGCACGCCAGCGCTTTGGGCCAGCACGTGCGTCGACCCGTCACCGAACCTAGTGACCCACGTCGGCACTCGTCGGCAGAGGATCGTCTCGGGGCCGATCTGTGCCCCGTGGTCGTGATCCGTCACCACGGCGAGCACTGGCTGGGCCGCCTGAACGGCGATATCGAGATCCGGGTCAGCTGCGCAAGCGCTGGGCGTCGAATCCGCTCCGACCGGAGGCACGAGGGATGACAGAGCCGCTTCGACGCGGTCGGCGAACTCCCTGAACCCGACGATGGACCGATCGGCGCCAGTGATCTTACGCGCAGTCCAGTCGTGTAGCGCCCGTCCTGCCCCGATGGCACGAGCCGGGTCATCCAGCAATCGCGCGAGATCCTCCAGGGTGGCCGGGATGTCGGCAGCGCTCAAACCGAAGTTCTCGGAGAGTCGCGCCGGAAGGCAGACCGGGCGGCCAGCGGCTGCCGCCTCAACTGCCTTCAGCCCGAGGTGACCAGGGATTTCTACGGACGAGGGTTCACTCGCCACGACACCGCACGACTGTCGCAACTCGTCTGGTACCTGCCATGGCCAGACGAACGGCCGGGCCCGCGCTCCGACGAGCTCGCTCGCGCGCCATCGATCCGGGTAGGCGAACTGTCCCACAAGGTGAAGGGCCAATCCGAGGGCGTCGCAGCGGAGGATCAGATCCTCCACATGGTCCGGGTGGTTTAACTTGCCTAGGAAGACCACCCGTCGCGTTGCCGGATCGAGCGGCTGGTACTGCCCGCCGGCCCAAGGCGGCAGCGGGACCGGTAGCGAAACAAGCCGGTCAAGCCGAACGCCCGTGTTTGCCAGTGCCAGTCTGTGATGCGGACTGGTGAACACGGTGCCGGCCCCGATAAGCACACGGGAGAACAGGTGCTGGTTGTCGCGCGCGCGCATCAGGCGCCCGACATCGCTACCCGCGTGCATGACGGCGTGGCCGACCCCAAGCTCGCGGGCGACCACATGGCCGGCCAGCCCGTAGGGCTGCAAGTAGGCGGAAAGGACCACATCCGGACAGAACGCCTCCGCGGCGGCCAGTGCGACTGAGGACACCTGCGCCATTGCGTCGCGACCGCCTGGGTGGTGCAGATAGAGCCGCTGCGTGGACGACTCCGTCCAGTAGACGTGGACGGCGGGTGGAAGCTGGGCTAACAGCGGAGTCAACGGACCGGCCACCCGCTCGTGCGGTCCGGCATGCAGGGCGTCCGTCACCACAGAGACTTGGTGTCCACGGCGGGCGAACTCAACGGAGAGGTGCAGTCCACGTGTGGCCATCCCACCCTGAAGCGGGGGGAACTTCGTCAAGTAGAGGATGCGCACTGGCGTCTCATCTCCAATTGCAACGTCCGACCAGACGGCAATGCCGTCCACTTCTAACGCTGAGTGTCCATGCGTCTCCGTACTGTTATGGCTACAGTGTCAGCGACGAGGGGTCAAGATCCAACTAAGGGAAACCTCAAATCTGTGACTGGTGAGACGGAGTTGACATGGCGTCGGCAGAGCTGGCTCGTTGCCTTGGACAGGCAAGCGCCTCAAGAGACGCATGGCTGCGCAACCGGGGTCGCCCGCGGTTGTGCCAGCAGGTGGACCAGCACGCGTGGTCGGATTTGTTTGGGCTGGAAATGCTGGATGAACTCCTCCACGGCACCGCGCTTCGGCGTCCCTACTTTCATGTCACCAAGGCGGGGAAACGGAGTCCGCTGTCTGTGATCACGCGCGACGTACGGGTGCTCAACGCGACGCTCACCGGCGTGCCACACGCCGAGCACGTCTACCAGGAGCTGGGCGGCGGAGCCAGCCTTGTCCTGCTCCAGCTTGAGCACCTGTTGCCTGCCCTGCGAAAGTTCTGTGGCGGGATCTCGGCCGAGCTAGACCGAGCTGTCGACTGCGGTGCGTACGTGACTCCGCCCGAATCGACCGGGCTGCCGCTCCATGTCGATGCCCAGGACGTCATCCTGTTGCAGGTCGCAGGTGTAAAGAGCTGGGCGGTTCACGAGCGGGTAGGCGACGAACGACCGGTCGGACGGGGGCTCCGGTCCGGCGAGCGGCCCGCTCGGCTGGTGGAGGCACAGCTGCGGCCTGGGGACGCGCTAGTCATCCCCAACGGCCACGCTCACAGTGCGGTCGCCGGCAACAACGTGTCCTGCCACCTTACGATCGGTATTACCGCACCAACCCGACGGGAGGGCCTGAGCAGCCTGGTTGAACGCAAAGCTCGACGGATCGTCGGGCTCGATCGCGCGTTGCAAGACGGGGAGGACGGTGCCGACGCGGTCCGTGTTGACGTAGAGAGGCTTATCGATCTTCTGCGGGAAGGTGATGACTCCGGCCTGTTCCCCCGGACGCATTCTCCGCTCCTCGCTGACGCGCGATTGCGCAATCTATATCAATTGTTGAGCGACCAGAACAATGCCAAGTGTCTTGCCGCGCCTGGCGCCAAACTCGGCACGCTGCCCGGAAGCATGCCGGAGCTGGCGGACGCCCTCGCTCTTAGTCGTCCGTTCCGATTGCGAGAAATGGTCCGTCACGAGTTGCCTCCTGAGTGGGTGATCGTTCTCGCGAACCTTGTTCTGCGCGGCGAACTTGCGGTTTCTGGAGAGCCGGTGTGAACGCATCTTCGTTCGAACTCACCGCGAAACAGGTGGCATTGCACGACCGGCAGCGGGAGCTGGGTGCCGCCGGTGAGCGACGCTTGACGGAGGTCTTTGCCGCGGCATTTCCCGCGTCGGGTTTCGTACTAGACGCCGGCGGCGGAAGCGGCGTGGCCTCAGCCGCCCTCCGCGCTGCAGGCCTGCGAACGTTCCTAATCGACCTGTCTTGGGCCATGCTCTCGGCGGCAGCTACTAGATTAGTGCCGAGGGTGCAGGGAGACCTGCGCGCCCTGCCACTACAGCCCGAATCAGTCGACGGAGTTCATGCAGCCTATGTGCTTCAGAATATAGCCGAGTGGCGGCTTGCCTCCGCTGAGTTCGCTCGAGTGCTTCACCTTGGGGGGACAGCCTTGGTCGCTTTCGGTGCCCCACCCGCTGACGAGATGGTCTCTGATCTCGCCCGCCGCTATTTCAGTGCTCTGAGAGACGCCGGGGCGGCGAGGGTGGGAGTCGCGGCGGAGGGCACTGGGCTCCGCAGCGTTCTAGACGCGGAGCGGGCGCTGAAGAGTTTGGGCATGGATCCGACCGGGCAACATGTAGTGACTGGCGAGCAGAGTCGTTCCCTCCGTCAGCTTGTCGATCAGTGGGCCGGAAACCCGTTCGCCGTTCAAGCGGTGGAGCGCGTGCTTGTCGAGGCGAGAGATGGGGCGCTGCGTTGGGCTACACAGGAATATGGTGATATCGATGAGCCGAGGACGGTACAAGTGCGTCACGTTCTCCACGAATTTCGTAGAGTCCGCAAGCGATGAATCGATCTTGGCCACCGCCCTCGGCTGGATCAGAGGCCACAAGGCGAGGCGGGATTCAGAATGCGGGGGACTTCGAGCTCATGTTGAAGTCCGGGATCCGTAGCGTCGGCATCGCCGTACGGGTGAACCAGTCGTTAAACTCTCGAGGCAGGCACCGTTGGGTACGGCCGATGTCGGCTACCCGGCCCAGCAGATCGACCGGACTTTCGTTGAACCGGAAGTTGTTCACCGAGGCGGTGACCTCGCCGTTCTCGACCAGGAATACGCCATCCCGGGTCAGGCCGGTCAGCAGCAGGGTCTGCGGATCCACCTCCCGGATGTACCAGAGCGTGGTCAGCAGCAAGCCCCGCTCGGTCGCGGCCACCATCTCCTCGGTCGACGCGCCGGCGCCACCGGGCCCCTCGAGAATCAGGTTGTCGACGTACGGCGCGGGAGCGGTCCCTGTCTTGGCCGCCCAGGCTCGCGGCTGGATCAGGTTGGTCAGTACGCCGTCGCGGATCCAGTCGATCGCCGGCGAGGCCAACCCATTGTCGAACACCGATGCGGCCGGGCTGGAGGTCGTCGTGACCAAGTGTTCGGCGGCCTGCAGTCCGGCAGCCTGCGGATCGCTGCGCAG
>JACDBJ010000130.1 GCA_013695005.1 Pseudonocardiales bacterium | reverse complement strand
GCCTCGCGTAGCTCGGCCGGCCCGACGATCTCCAGGTCGACGTCGAAGCGGCCCACCCAGATCGCGAGCTCGTTCCACGACCACGAACCGGCGACCACCCGGCACCGCTGCGGCGCCAACTCCTCGACGACGCCCTGGTCACCCACCCATTGCGCGACCTTGGCGGCCTCGGTGTGCAGGATGACCTCGCCCTGGCACGGCCACTCCGGGCGCCGGAACCGCGCCGCGATGTAGGTCGCGACGTCTGGCGCCGGCAGCGGCCGGGGCGTGAACCGCGGCCCGGTCGGCGTACGGGGCGTCATCCGGTCCACCCGGAAGGTGCGCCAGTCGTCGCGTTCGAGGTCCCAGGCCACGAGGTACCACCGCCCGCCCCAGGTGACGACGTGGTGCGGCTCGACCCGACGCGGCGGACGCGGCGCCGCACCACTGTCCGGCTCGGACGCGTAGGGCTGCGCGTAGTCAAAGCGCAGCACCTCCCGAGCCCGCACCGCCGTCCCGATCGCGAGCAGGCCCTCGGTGTCGACGCGGGTTCGCTTGCGGCCGCCGCCGCGCTCGACAGTGGTGAACTGCAGCGCGTCGATCCGCTGTCGCAGCCGGGCCGGCATCACCTGGCGCACTGTCGCGAGCGCCCGCAGCGCGGCCTCCTCGATGCCGGCGACGCTGGTGGTCGCCGTCTGCAGTGCGACGGCGACGGCGACCGCCTGCTCGTCGTCGAACAGCAGCGGCGGCAGGTCGGAGCCGGCCTCGAGCCGGTAACCGCCGTCGGGGCCCTTGGTCGCGTGCACCGGGTAGCCCAGCTCACGTAGCCGGTCGACGTCGCGGCGCACCGTGCGGGCGCTGACCTCCAGCCGCTGGGCCAGCGTTTCGCCTGGCCAGTCCCGACGGGCCTGGAGCAGGGAGAGCAGCGCGAGCAGCCGTGCCGAAGTTTCGAGCATGTATTCAGGATCGCACGAGTAGCGGACAGAAACTGGCCGCTACTGCTGACATCGTCTGTGGTGTCCAAGGCACTACCCCGATAGCTCGGAGGCCCTTCCGTGATTCGCACCCGCTCACTCACCAAGGACTTCGTGGTGAGCCGCAGCTCGACCGTGCACGCGGTCCGCGGCATCAGCCTGGAGATCGACGCCGGCGAACTGGTGGCCGTGCTCGGCCCGAACGGCGCAGGCAAGACGACCACCATGCGCATGCTCACCACGCTCATCGCCCCGACCTCGGGCACCGCGACCGTGGCCGGCCACGACGTCGTCGCCGAGCCGGCGCAGGTCCGCCGCCAGATCGGCTATGTCGGCCAGGGCAACGGCGCCGGCCACACCCAGCGGGTCCGCGACGAGCTCTACAGCCAGGGCGTGATCTACGGCCTCGACCGGCGCGCCGCCCGGCAGCGGGCCGGCGAGCTGATCGAGGCGCTGGAGCTGACCGAGCTCACCGGCCGCAAGGTCGCCGACCTCTCCGGCGGGCAGCGCAGGCGCCTCGACGTCGCGATGGGCCTGGTGCACGCGCCGCCACTGCTCGTCCTCGACGAGCCGTCCACCGGCCTCGACCCCCAGAACCGGGCCAACCTGTGGCAGCACATCCTGCGCATGCGCGCCGAGTACGAGATGACGATCGTGCTGACCACGCACTACCTCGACGAGGCCGACTCGATGGCCGAGCGAGTCGTCGTCGTCGACCACGGCGAGGTCATCGCCGACGACACCCCGGAGGTGCTCAAAGCCAAGCTCGCCGGCGACCGGATCGTCGTGACGGCCGCGGACACCGAGGGCGCCCGCCGGCTCGCGCGGCTGTCGGAGCACCTGCCCGAGGCCCGCGACATCGTGCTCGACGGGGCGCGGGTCGAGGCCAGGGTGAGCGACGGACCCGGCTCGCTGCCCGAGCTGATGCGCGAGGCGCAGGATGCCGGCGTGCGGGTCACGACCGCGCAGGTGCACCGGCCGACGCTCGACGACGTGTTCCTCAACCTCACCGGCCGCAGCCTGCGCGAGACCGAGGGCAACGGCGAGAACACCGACGGCGAGAACAGCGACGGCGCCAACACCGACACCCAGGAGGCAGCAGCATGAGCACCCTGACCGAGACCGCGCCCATCTCGACGACGGCCGGCACGCACGACTCGCAGCCGGCCCGGCGCAGCCTGCTGCGCGACACCGGCATCGTCATGTTCCGCGAGCTGCGGCCGGTACTGCGCGACCCGTTCTCGCTGATCTTCGGCATGATCCAGCCGCTGGTGTTCCTCGGCCTGTTCGGCCCGTGGCTGGTCGGCTCGCTCGGGGACCAGGCCGGCGACGCTTTCGGCGGCAGCGTCTGGCAGTGGTTCGTCCCCGCGATCCTGGTGATGACCGCGCTGTTCGGCACGTCCACTACCGGCGCGAACCTGCTCTTCGAGTTCCAGACCGGCGCGCACGAGCGGATGATGGTCACGCCGCTGTCGCGGCCGTCGCTGCTGATCGGGCGGTCGCTCAAGGAAATGGTGCCGCTCGCCGGGCAGGCGGTGATCATCGTCGCGGTGATGATCCCGTTCGGGTTCCAGCTCTACCCGGTCGGCGCGCTGGCCGGGCTGGTGATGCTGGCGGTGTTCGGCGTCGGGCTCGGCTCGCTCAGCTACGCACTGGCGATCGCGGTGCGCAAGCAGGAGTGGATGTTCTGGGCGGTGCAGCAGACGCTGATCTTCCCGCTGATGATCCTGTCCGGGATGTTGCTGCCACTGGAGACCGGCCCGGCCTGGATGCAGGCGGTGGCGAAGTTCAACCCGCTCGCCTACGTCGTCGACGCCGAGCGCGCGCTGTTCAACGGCGAGCTGGCTTCGTCGACGGTGGCCTGGGGATGGCTGGCCGCGCTGGCGACCGCCGCCATCGGGCTCGCTGTCGGCATCCGAGCGATGCTCCGCAGCGCCGACTGATCACCCGAGTCGCGGGCCCGGGCGTCCACAGAATTACCGATACGTGTGGACGCCCGGGTTCGTCGTTTCTCCCGATGCCCCGACAGCCCCGTGCTTGCGAGCGTCATTGCACAAGTCAGGCAACGACGACTACGGGAGAGACGATGAGCGAGCACCCGAACGTGACCGTGATCAACCGCATGACCAAGGCCGTCTTCGACAACGACCGGGAAACGTTGGCCGAGCTGTTCACCGACGACATGCAGCTGCACGTGCGCGGGCCGCTACCCCGGCCCGGCGACCACAAGGGCGTCGACGGCTTCCTCGGCGCGCTCGGTGCGATCTTCGAGCTCACCGACGGCGACGTGAGGATCGAGCAACTGTTCTGCACGGCGGACGGCCCGTGGGCCGCCGAGTGGGAGCACGCGGTCCTCGGCCGCAACGGCCGCACGCTGGAGACCAACAACGCGTTCGTCTACCAGCTCAAGGACGGCAAGATCGCCGAGATGTGGATGATCTGCGCGGCTCCGGCCGGCAGCGAGTCGTTCTGGGACTGACTGCGCCGCAGCCGATGGACGAGAATCTGCCGATGGACGAGGGCATCGATCGCGGACGCGACGCGTTCGACCGACAGGCGTGGGGCCACGCCTACCGGGAGCTGTCGGCTGCCGCGGACGACGAGTCGCTCGAGGTCGAGGATCTCGAGCGGCTCGCTGCGGCGGCCTTTCTGGTCGGCCGCAGCGCCGAGAGCTCCGACGTCTGGCAGCGCGCCCACCAGCGGTGTGCGGCGATCGGCGAGGTCGCGCGAGCGGCCCGGTGTGCCTTCTGGCTCGCGTTCATGCTGCTCAACAACGGCGAGCTGGCCCGCGGCGGCGGCTGGGTCGACCGGGCCCAGCGGCTGCTCGACGACCGCAAGCTGGACTGCGTCGAGCAGGGCTACCTGCGCTACGCGGCGGCGTTGCGCAGCGTGCTCTCCGGCGACGTCGACACCGCACACGCCGGCTTCGGCTACGCCGCCAAGGCGGGCCGGCGCTTCCGGGACACGGAGCTGACGACCCTCGCGCGCATCGGCGAGGGTCGATGCCTGATCTACCTCGGCGAGGTGGACCAGGGGGTCGCGCTCTTCGACGAGGCGATGGTCGCGGTCGGGGCGCGGGAGGTCTCCGCGATCGCGGTCGGCGACTCGTACTGCACGGTGATCGAGGGCTGCCAGGAGTTGTTCGACCTGCACCGGGTCGCGGAGTGGACCGCCGCCCTGACGCATTGGTGCGACGCCCAACCCGAGCTGGTGCTCTACCGCGGGCAGTGCCTGCTCCATCGCGCGGAGATCATGCAGCTGCACGGCGCATGGTCCGACGCGCTGGCCGAGGTGCAGCGCGCGTGTGACCGGCTCGCGGATCCGCTGGGGCAGCCCGCGCTCGGTGCGGCGTCCTACCTGCGCGGCGAGCTGCACCGGCTGCGCGGCGAGGTCACCGAGGCCGAGGCCGCCTACCGGTCGGCCAACGAGCTGGGGCGAGACGCGCAACCGGGCCTGGCGCTGCTGCGGCTGGCGCAGGGCCGAAC
>JACDBJ010000128.1 GCA_013695005.1 Pseudonocardiales bacterium | reverse complement strand
GGACCGCGGCGATGTCGCGCTGCCGGAGCGGGTGCCGGCCACGGATACCGACCCTCGTACCGAGGTCGGCCAGGTCGGCGCCGCGGTGAACCGCATGCTCGACCATGTCGGCGCCGCGCTGACGTTCCGGCAGGAGAGCGAGACGCGGCTGCGACAGTTCGTCGCCGACGCGAGCCACGAGCTGCGCACCCCGCTCGCCGCGATCCGCGGCTACGCCGAGCTGGCCCGCCGGGATCGCGACGCCGTGCCGCCCGACGTCCGTCACGCCCTGTCGCGGATGGAGTCGCAGGCCGAGCGGATGAGCACGCTGGTGGAGGACCTGCTGTTACTGGCTCGGCTGGACACGGGCCGGCCGCTGGAGCGGGCCAGCGTCGACCTGTCACGGGTGGTCGTCGACTCGGTGAGCGACGCGCACGCGGTGGCCCCCGAGCACCACTGGCGGCTCGAGCTGCCCGACGAGCCGGTCACCATGCTCGGCGACAGCGCGCGGCTGCAGCAGGTGGTGACCAACCTGCTGGCCAACGCGCGCACGCACACGCCGCCGGGAACGAGCGTCACCGTCGGGCTGGTCAAGCACCCCGGCGGCGGGGTGACCCTGCGGGTAGCTGACGACGGCCCCGGCATCCCCTCCGTGTTGCTGCCGGTGGTGTTCCACCGCTTCGCCCGCGGCGAACGCTCCCGCTCGCGGGCCGCCGACGGCACCGGCAGCACCGGACTTGGCTTGGCGATCGTGTCCGCCGTGGTCGGAGCCCACGGCGGCGGCGTGGTGGTCGACAGCCGCCCCGGCCACACGGCGTTCTCGGTGTGGCTGCCCGGCGGCAACGGCGGCCGCCCCGAACCAGCCGCCACCTAGCCACCCACCCACGCCGCTCTGCTTACTCCCACGCATCACCCGCGGGCATGATCGGTTTGTGGAGCGAAACGTTCGCTCAGCGAACGGAATCGCCACAAACCGTGATCATGAAGTCCGGTTCGCCCCCGGTGATGCGTGGGAGTAAGCAAAGCAAAGGTGCCTGGCGGGCGGTCACAGTCGAAGCGGTGGTGGCGCCGGGCCCGGTATCGGCGGCAGCGTGAGTGGCGAGAGATCGCGGCATGGGTGCCGGGGAACTTCGCCGCGACGTCGGTCGGCGGCACCACGCTGTACGACCTCAGCCAGCCGGCGAGCTGACCGGCACCCGCCCGACCGCGACGAAGCTGGCGACGCTCATCCACGGCCGCTCGACGAGCTGGTCGGCGCGTTGGAACGCGGCCTCCCAGCGGGCAAGGTCGTCCGCGTCGGCCAGTCCGGCGGCCACCAGCGCATCCCGGGCGGCCCAGCTCGGTGGCCGAAGAAACGGTGGCACCCGCAGCATCGGGCCGCCGCCGCGGAACGCCTCGACCGTCAACCCGGCCTGCTCGAGCAGCCAGCCGAGCTTCACGCCGACGGTCAGGTCGTTGCCCCGCGCCCGGTGGAGCTCGTGGTAACGCTGGTTGAGATCGGTCAGGTCTGGGTCCTCCGGATGTAGCCGGATGGCCGCGCCGTCGATGTCGACGAGGAACACGGCGCCGCCGGGGCGGGTCAGCGTGGCGAGGTGCGCGACGATCGCGGCCTCCTTGCCGCCGTTGTGCGCCAGGACGTGCCGGCACATCACCGCGTCGTAGGCATCCGGCTCCAGCCCGGAGTCCGTGGCCTGGCCGACGCGTACCGAGGCCTGCGGCAGCCCGGTGATCTCCTCCTGCGCCGCGGCCACCGCGCCGGGGTGGCTGTCGACACCGTCCGCACGCCCGTCCGGGCCGACGGTCTCGGCGAGCACCCGCAGCATCGCCCCCGGCCCACAGCCGATGTCTGCCACCCGCGCCCCCGCGGCGATTCCGGCCGTAGCCCACTCCGCCACCTCCCCGGCGTGGGCCATCTCCGCCATCACCCGGTACCGGGCACGTTCCTCCTGGCTCAGCCGCAGTGCATAGGTCATGGGGCTCCTCGGCCATGAGTGGGCGGACCGAAATGGTCCCACCCGGTGGCGTCGCCGTACTCGCGGCCGTCCACCGTCACAGCCGGCTCGTCCCGCGCCGCGAGCACCTCGCCGATCACTCGCCACCCGTCCGGAACCGCGCCGCCGAACGTGGCCACCAGCGCGTGATCCTCACCGCCGGTCAGCACCCACCGCAGCGGGTCGACGCCGACGGCGGAGCCGATCTCGGCCAGCCGGGCCGGGACCTCCAAGTCCGCGGCGCGAACGTCGATCGACACGCCCGATGCGCGCGCGATGTGGCCGAGGTCGGCCAGCAGGCCGTCCGAGACGTCGATCATCGCCGTCGCGCCCGCCTGCGCCGCCTGCGGACCGGCCGAGTAGGGAGGCTCCGGCAGCCGATGGGCGTTGACCAGCGCGACAGGCGACCGGAATCCCCTGGTCAGCACAGCGAGGCCGGCCGCAGACCACCCCAGTCGTCCGCACATCGCGACCACCTCTCCCGCGCCTGCGCCCGCCCGGGTCACCGGAGTGCGGCCCTGCAGGTCGCCCAGCGCGGTGACCGACATGACGATCGCCGGCCCGGACGCCACGTCGCCGCCCACCACTCCCACCCCCACCGCGCGGGCCTGCGCCCACAGCCCGACGGCCAGCCCCTCGGCGGTCTGCGCCGGGGTCTCCGGGGGGCACACCAGCGCGGCCAGCAACGCCGTGGGCACCGCGCCCATCGCGGCGATGTCGGCGAGGTTCGCGGCGGCAGCCTTGCCCCCGACCTGCTCGGGCGTGGACCAGTCGAGCCGGAAGTGCACCCCCTCGACGAGCACGTCGGTCGTGGCGACGACCCTTCCGTCCGGTGCGAGCACCACCGCGGCGTCGTCACCAGGCCCGAGCAGGGTGCCGTCGGGCTGCTGCCGAAGCCGCGTGACTCGCTCGATCAGCCCGAACTCCCCCAGATCCGCCACGGTCGGGTGATCCGGCTCGCCAGACTCCGTCGTGGTCGGCATCGTCACCTCCGGCCGGGCTGCGGTAGTTTCGGCCACGTCGTTCTTACCGGACGTCTAGAGCCCACAGTCACGTACCGCACTGAAAGGAGCCAGCCGTGGTCCAGGCATACATCCTGATCCAGACCGAGGTCGGCAAGGCCGCCGCGGTGGCAGAGGCGATCGTCGACCTCAAGGGCGTGACCTCCGCCGAGGACGTCACCGGGCCATACGACGTCATCGTGCGAGCCGAGGCCCAGAGCGTGGACGAGCTCGGGCAGATGGTCGTCGCGCAGGTGCAAGCGGTCTCCGGCATCACCCGGACGCTGACCTGCCCGGTTGTGCACCTGTCCTGAACGGGCCTGTATTGAACCGCACCTCCATGACCAGTCCGGTGACCGACGACCCCGTGACCAGCGGCAGGCACGGCCGACTGCGGCCCGTCGTGCTCGCCGCGATCGCGCTGCCGGTCGCCCTCGCGCTCGCCGTCGCCGTCCTCGGCGTGATCGCCGCCCGCGACATGGATGCGCCCGTCGCCCAGACCGGCCCGCTGCCGTTGCCACCGGTCAGCGCCCCGGACGCCGCCTCATCCACCTGCATGCGGCTGCTCGCCGCGCTGCCCAGCGAGCTCGACGCCAGCGGCGACGCCCGG